>JBKOXV010000069.1:0-6524 GCA_046725105.1 bacterium
CGTTGAGCACCGGTTCGGAGATGAAGTTGGCCAGAAGCCCAGGCGGAACACACCCGCCAGGAAGGCGAAGATCCCGACCATGATGGCCAACGCGGCCGTGAACGCCGCCACGTCTGAGCGAACCGGCCTGTCACCGTCGCATGGCTCCGCCCTCACGGCCGCCATGTCCTCTCAGGCCCCGGCCGCGAGCGATGTGGCCGACCGACCGATCGGTTGTGCCGCCAGTCCGGCGCTTTTCTGGACCGTCCGCAGCGATCGCCGTCAGATGCTCGGAGACGCGAAGGGCCGACGTTCGGTGGCCGAGAGCCGGTCGACGTAGCGAGCGGACAACGGGCATTCGCGTGAGCGCCGGGTCCCACGGCTCGAACGACTGCGCCAGTACCCTCCGAACGTGCTCGAGGCGTTCGTCTGGGGTGCTGTCGCGGCTTCGGCTCTCCTCATCGGGGCCCTCGCTGCCTACGTGTGGACGCCCAGTCGGCGGCTCATCGCCGTAGTGATGGCTCTTGGGACCGGGTTGCTGATCGGATCAGTGTCGTTCGAGCTGATCGATGAGGCGTTGAAGGCAGCCGACGTCGGACGCGTTGGTTTGTTCACGCTGATTGGCGCCGCTGTCTTCACGATCGGCGACTGGTGGCTTGAACGGGGCGGTGGCGGTGACCGCAAGGATTCTGAAGGCGCGCAACAAGATGGCTCGCCACTGGCGATCGTTCTCGGTTCCGTCCTGGACGGAATCCCGAGTCGTTCGTGCTCGGCTTGACCGTGCTGCAAGGTGGGGTCAGCGTCGCCCTCCTCGTCGGAGTCCTGCTCAGCAATCTTCCGGAAGGGGTGGCGTCGTCGAGCGGCCTACGCATCGCGGGATGGCCACGAAGCCGCGTCGTTCGAATGTGGCTTCTCGTTATGGCGGTGTCCGCCGTGAGCGCTGCGATCGGTTACGCCGCGCTCGATCCGACGCATGGCCGCACCGGCGCCTTCGCGCAGGCCTTCGCGGCCGGCGCCCTGCTGACGATGGTTTCCGACACGATGCTCCCCGAAGCCTTCCAGGTAGAAGGTCTGTACACCGGCTCGCTCGTCGCGATCGGTTTCGCGCTCTCACTCATCCTCTCCGCCGTGTAGCAGCAACCGTCCGCCTCCACGCTCGTGGCGCTCGCCGACGTCACGAGGCCGCGCATCGCGGCTGAGGCCGACTCCAGCGCCATTGCCACAGGCAGGGCGAGCATCCTTCCGGCGCCAACCTTCACGGCGAAGAACCTCCGGAGAATCACCAGTCACGGAGCGGGAGGTGTCTGAACGGGAGGGATTCCGCCGGATGGTCAAATCGCATGCGAAGATGCTGGTAGAGGCCATAGACGGATCCGCCCGGGAGTTACCGCGGGAGTAACGGATGGCACGGTCGATGCTCCCGGTCATGCGTCGTCCATCGCGTGGTCGGGTAAACGGTGCGACCCAGAGACCGCGCCGACATGCTCGTGGGCGTAGTCCGGTGGGAGGGTGACGACGCCGCGTCCGGCCCGGTGGGACACGGTGAGCGACCCGTCCAGATGTGTCGAGACGACGTCCCACAGGTCGCGGTTGCGGACCGGCTCCCCGGCCGAGGTACGAAGTTCGCGGTCATTACGTCGGGTGGCCACGACGTCTCCGGGATGGGCGACTTCGCCGGCGGCGATCCACACGGGGGCGTCGGGTTGAAGCTGGCCGGTCGTGAGGCGTATCCGCTGGACGGCGTCGTTGATCGCGTCGACGTGGTCGTGGGCGGCGGTGAAGGCCACACACCGGCCGTCGAAGGTGTGTCCAATCGTGGCCGGCGCGCACGACCATTCGAGTGCCCGAGCGGCCGATGTGGTGGACGACCAAGCGCTCCTGGCGCGCTCTACGACACCCGCGTCGGCGCACAAATGGTCGCGAGCGCGGACGGTCCGTTCGTGTCTGACCTGAGGCGGCACCTCACGAGCCACATCCGGTGGGGATCGCCCTGGCCGAGAACTGCCGTCGCGGAGCGACGAGCCTCGAGACCATGGAGGTAGCCGGCCTTACCCACACCGGAATCGACGTCGACGTTCGCCCGATGGGCTCGAGGAAGCTAGGTGCCGGTCCTCGACCCGCCCGCCACGGGCCGCTTCAGCAAGACCGCATAACTGCCATCGGCTAGGGCGGTCATCCCGACGGCCTCCCAGCCGTCCGCACCCTCGCGGTTGAGTCTCACCACCGCGGCTGATTCGCCTTGAGCAGCCTTCGCCGGCTCGAACTCGGGCAAGGAGATGAGCAAGTACTCCCACGTGATCATCTCGCGCTGGTCATGCCGGCGTCCTGGCCGCCCCCGCCACCGCGGCGATGGCGTCGCATCGCCAACACGCCTCGGTGGTGTCCCTAGGATCGATGTGAACCGCGAGGCGGCTCGGCCGAAGGATGCTCAGGCGATCCGTCCTTGGGGCGACCCGGACTCCGATGTCGTTGGAGCTTCTCCGCACCGGCTGCACCATCGCAACGACTCCTGGCAGAAGTTGCATCGCTCGGTCACCGGGGTTGTGCACGAGGACCTTGTCGCCGACTCGCAGGGCGTTCCACTCGAGCCTCACCATGACGTCACCCTGAGGCTCCCGTCCCGCTTCACGGTCAGTGATCGGCGGCCCCGAGGAGGGCGGCGTGACATGGCGGGCAAGGCCGCGACTCCGACAGAGTTCTGGTGGCACCGCCCGCATTGCCAAAATTCGGGTAGTTCGCCGACTGTTTTTGCTTGTACGGACATGACGCTCCTCGCTCCGATTCGGGAGAGGCGTCGAGCCTGTGTGCAGGGCCAGCAGCACGGCCGCCCTGGCCAAACGAGGCGTCCCTACCAAGATGATTTCGGTGCGCAGCATACCAGGCCGGGGGGCGACATCCCTCGCTGACTGGGAGCCGTCCGCGTAGCGCTCCGCCTCGCCATGCTGGCGTCTTCCCGTGCCGGGTGGCGCCCGTCACGACTACGGGGCGTAGGAGTCAGTTCTAGTCGCTGGCGGCTCCCCTTGATCACGTGAGCGACCGGGTCGCCGAACACTCACCCCATCGACCGGGAAGGGGTTTGTTGGAGGTGACGATGACGGAGGCTCGTTCGGAGCAGGACGTCACGGGAGCGGCGCTCTCGGGGGCCGGATGACGGGTGCCGGCTCATTTTCCCTGGCTCTTGAGACGGTGCCGGAGCTGCCAGATGCGCAGGGATGCGACGAGCGCGGCAAGGAGGATGCCGCCGAGTGCGGCCAAGAGGAGAGCCACCCCGAGCGGCATGGTCCCGTCGGCGGTGAAGTAGGAGATCTCAACCGACTCCGTGTTCTGGAGGATGAAGACGAGAAGGAGTACGAGTACGAGGGCGGCGACGATGACGGCGACCCAAGCGGCGGAGATGCGGGTGCGCGCGGCCGGGGCGCGTGACGGGCCGTCCGTGACGCTGGGCTGGCTCGGGCTCGGAGGGGGCTCGGGAGGAGTCGCCGCGGCCGGAGGTGTGTCCGTCATGACATGTACCCCCCGTCGACACGAGGTACCTATCTGACTGCGCTTACCCGAGCATACCCCTGGTGGGCGCCGGTGTAACGAGTGAGCTTCCCCCGGTTCCCGGACGGCTGGGTGCGGGGGCCGAGGCGGCGGTTGGCAAAGATTCGGATGCCTGGTGGGTTCACACGACTCGGACTGACTACATCGGGTCGGCGGCCGCGTGCCGGGGCGCGCCGAGCCCCTGTCCAGGGCGTCTGGCTGTCTCAGAGTTCGATGCTCAGCTCCGGACCCGTGTGTCCGGGCTCGAGCTCTCGACTGGGTAGGCGGACTCTGTGTTGCTGGAGCGACTCGGTGACGGGTGCCAACAGCTCAATCCATTGCGAACGGTCGATCTCACCGGCATTGACGGCGAGTGGCGGCGCCCCGTGGGCGGTCTCGGTGAGGGTCTCGGCTGCCTCGATGAGGTGGGTGAGAGCGACCGGCTGGCCGTGGGCCCACGTCGCCCAGACGCCGATTGCGTCGACGAGGCGTTCGGTGTCGTGCAGCTGGTGTCGCTTGAGCTCTTCGAGACCCAATCCGGCAGGCGACGGGTGGGCAAGGTCGTGCAAGTTCCATGCCTCGGCCTGCACCGTGTCGAGGCGCTGTTTGACGTCGGCGGCGCCGGCATAGACGGCAGCGATGGCGGCCTCCGCGTCGGCGACTCGTTGGTTGGCTCCGTTTGCCCGGCGACGGGAGGAGTGGTGGTGGCCGAACCGGGCGTGCATGGCGTCGTGGTCGGCCTCCCACATCGCCGGTCGCAGCTGATTGCGGAGTTCATCCTCGATGGCGGCGATGGCGGTGCGGTAGGGCTCCCACGCGGCTCGGGCGGCGGCGATTTCCGGCTCGAGGTCAGCGAGTTCAGCGGCGGCGTGGGCCCGCTGGTCGGCTCGGTCGGCGAGGTAGCCGACGAGCTCGTCACGGCGGCCGAAATGGTGCGACCCAGCCAGCGTTCTGTGATCGCCTTCATCTACCGGGGTGGCCATGGACGGCCCGATTGTGTCGTCGGTACCGACCAGGTCACCAAATCTCACAGCGACGGCGGTGCTGTGTCAGATCTGGGGCCGGGTTGACGACATAACGGCGTCACGCTTGCTCTTGTCAGCCGCTCGTGCGCAGCATTCCAACGCTACGGCCCGCGATTTCCCGCCGTCTCGCTGCTCGCCTGAGCGCGCTTTCGGCGACGCTCGGAGTTCGACCAAACAAGAACACCACGGTCACCCTGTCAGTACGGCTGATCACCGTTCGGTTCGCAGCCGACACTGCGCAATCCATTCCAGATCGGCAGCTCGCTAGCATCCGACCGTGTCGAAGCCAAGTGGATCCATGATCCGCCGGTCACCCGTCGCATTGCAGTGACGGTCACTGTTGTCCTGGTCGCTGTCATCGACGTCGCCGCCGCCCGAGTGGCGGCCGCGGAGCCGCGGCACCGCGCCGACACCGGATTCTCCCAGCCCTACGCCGGGTCACCGAAGTACGAGTACCTGGCGGCCACCCAAGTCGGGAACTCGGATCAACTCCACATGCCGCTCGGGCAACGAGAGGCCGACCGGATTGCCCACCGCATCGGGCTAAACAAGGCGCATGCGTTCACCGAGGAGCAGTACATCGAGTTCATCACCGGCAAGGGAGTTGGTGGCGACCCGGATCAGGCCAAGTTGATCGACGCGAGCGTCAGGATCTTCACCAACACAGTTGGACGCCCGCTGTATTCGGACGTCAACGGTCAGATCACGCCGACTGTTCTCGCTAGCTACGGGCTGTTCGTGAACGAGGACGGCATGCTGGAGAGCCTCGCCAATGAGGACGCACCGACGAGGAAGGTGAACGAAGCGCTCCTGCCCGGTGGCTACGTGAACACGTGGTGCCGGAAGAACGGCGCCACGAAAACCCTCGAGATGCTCTACCGGTCGGCGTACACGGTGGAAGTCGTCTTCGGCAACGAGTCGCAACAGCTCGGGGGCACTGCTGAGCTGGTGCCCAACGACAAGGGAGGGGTCGACTCCTGGGTCGGGATGTCGATGGCCCCGTCCATCTGGCTGGTCAACCTCGCCCTGCTCTACATCTTGAACCCCAGCGTGGCCGCATCCATGCCCGCCGCGTGGGCGCCGATTCCTTCCAATGTCGCCGACGCCATCCTCGCCAGCCCCACGGGTCAGGTGCTGTACAGCGACTACGCGTCCTCTCTCCAATAGCGACTAGTGGTGGTCGAGCCGCGGCCTAGGTGGTCCAGGTCCAGTTCGGGCCTCCCGGCGAATGAGGCGTTCATGGTGGCCTGCAACACAGCCATCTCGGTGTTCTTTGATTCTCCGCCGCCGCTGCCACAACCACTCCCGTCGAGGTGACGGAGACGCGTACGAGGTGCCGGATTACGTCACCTCGGTGGTAGGGGCCGTGCCCCTGACGGACCGGCGCTCACCGTCTCATGCTCCCGCCCGCTCTCCGCGGCCATCTCCGACGCGCTGGTGAGCGAGTCGACTTCGGCGATTGTGAGCTGTGCCAGACCGGCCCGGTCGAGCTGCTGTCCTTCTCGCAGCAGCGAGTTGAGCTCGGCGCCGAGGGCGTCGGCAAGTTGCGACCGGAACTCGTCCGCGAGCGCGATTGACTCATTGTGCCCACCGGGCAATCCGATGAGACCACCCACCAGGCGCGCCGCGGATCGGTGACGGCCGAGGCGGACGAGCGCCGCGACTACTGGTCGGAGGATCATCTCGAAGTTTCCCCAGTAGCCCCGCCCGTAGGTGTCGACCATGCAGAGACGGGCGAAGGCAAGGGCTCGGAGCGGTTCCTCGTCGCGGCACGCGAGCGCCATCCAGAGGGCGGCGTTGTCGAACATCATCCGAGTTCCCGCGAGCTCGGCCCATCGGCGGGCCTTGGCGAACAACGGGGGTGCGAGTGACTTGTCACGGACGAGCTCGACCGCCAGCAGACCCGTGTAGGCGTTGGCGAGTTGGAACGGGTTGCCGGTCGCCTCGGCCTCCCGGACGGCGTCCTCCGGAACCGAGCCCACGCCCTCGAGACCCGTC
>JBKOXV010000328.1:0-19870 GCA_046725105.1 bacterium
CCTGCAGCTTGACCATCATCGAGCGGGCGCGTGACTCCGTGGCGGTCGCCTGGGCCTGCACCGCTTCCACGCCCCGCGCCAGCTGGGCGAGGAAGGACCGGACTTCCTCGGGGTCGTAGCCCTTCCGAACGGTGCGGAACTGGACGCCGGTGATCGCCTTCGGGCTGAGCTCCATCAGGCCATCGTACGGCGACCGGGGACGCAGGACGGCGATGGCGTCACTGCCCGTGGGCGGTCAGACCGAGGTGCAGCCGAGGATCAACCGCCTGACCACGATCTCGAGTGTGAGGAGCACGACGAGGAACGACAGGTCCAACATGCCGGCACGCGGCAGCACGCGACGCACGGGCGCCAGCACCGGCTCGGTGATGGTGGCGAGGAAGCCGCTGATGCGAGCCATGACGCCGCCCGGCGCGAGCGGGAACCACGAGAGCAAAGCCCGGGCCACCAGCGCCAGCTCGAACACGAACACGAGCTCGCAGAGAAACGTCACCATTCGAGGAAGCCAAGCCGACGCAGCCCGCCCCCGCAAGACAGCCTGATCGAACCGAACCGAGATGTATGCGTCGTAAAGGTGGCGAACCCGGTTCAGTTCACCGGGGAGCGACTACGACTGGAAACCCGGATCGGCCATCTGCCGGCGCTCCTCGGCCGACATCGACACGTTGGCCGGTGTCAGCAGGTAGACGCCGCTGGCCGCCTTGTCCATCGAGCCGTCGAGGGCGTAGGTGAGACCGGCGCAGAAGTCGATGATGCGCCGCAGCAGGTCCTTGTTGACGTCCTGGAGGTTGACGATGACGGGCTGGCCCTCCTTGAACTTGTCGGCCACCTCCTGGGCGTGGTCGAAACGGGTGGGCCGCACGGTGTGAGGCTTGGGCGGCGCCGCGCCGGCTGGCATGGTGCGCACCGCCGACGCCCCGCGGGATCGCACGGTGACGGCGGGTGTCTCCGGCTCGGACGGGGGCCGGTGGTTCTGGGCGCGTGGCGCGGCGGCGCTGGCCGGGACGGTGCGGACGGTGCCGCTGTCCGACTCCGGTCCATAGGAGGTTCGAGGGGCGCGCCCGGGCGCCGGCTCCATCGGAAGGTCGTAGTCGTCGTAGGCGTCGTCCGGCCCGAGTCCCAGATAGTTCATCGCCTTCTTGAAGAACGACATCGCATCCTCCCTCGACAGGACGTTAGTTCGCTTGCGCGGCTCGCTGGTGGCGCTGGCGCGGCCCGAACAGGGCAGTGCCGACGCGCACCATGGTCGATCCTTCTTCGACGGCCACTTCGAGATCGCCGGACATGCCCATGGAGCACTCGACCAGGCCGAGGTCGTCGACGAGACGGCGCAGCAGTCGAAAGCCCGGGCGCGCCGCATCCGGCTCGCCGGCGCGCCCGATCGCCATCAGCCCGATGACATCGAGGCCGGCGTCGACGGCCGCCTCCACGACGGCCGGTGTGTCCGACGGCGCGCAGCCGCCCTGCTCCGGTTCCTCGGCCACGTTCACCTGCACGAGCACGATCGCTCCGGGCGGGGCGCGGCGGCTCAGCGCCTCGACGGCGGCCAGTCGGTCGACGGTCTGCCACACGTCGACGACCGGCGCCAGCTGACGCACCTTGTTGGTCTGCAGATGACCGACGAAGTGCACGACGGGAGCGGGCCCGCGCACGTCGACGAGCTTGGCCGTCAGCTCCTGCGCGTAGTTCTCCCCGATGTCGCGGCAGCCGGCGCCGACGGCCGCCTCGATGGCATCGGCGCCGAATCCCTTGGTGACGGCGACGATGCGCACGTTCGTGCCGCCGGCGGCGGCGATGCGCGCCCGGACGTCGTCGAGGCGCTCTGCGACGCCGGCGACGGTGCGAGCGCTCATGCCGCCTCCAGCCACACGGCCATGCCGTGACGCTGGCGTTCGGCCCGCGCCCGATTCGACCAGTACCGGTCGTCGCACGCCGTGCACGGCTGGCGGATCGGGGCCAGCTCGACGCCTTCGGCCGCCAGGGCCGTCCGCACGCCGGCGGGGAGATCGAAGGCGGGCGTGCCCCACGCCGTCGTGCCGGCCACCTCGGGCCCGAACCGAGCGACGAGCCGGTCGAGGTCGGCGGGCCCGAACTCGTTGCACTCGACGTGGATGCACGGACCGAGCACGGCGGTGATCTCGGTGGCACCGACGCCGCGCATCGCCGCCACCACCTCCTGCAGCACGCCGGCGGCCAAGCCTCGCCAGCCGGCGTGGGCGGCGCCGACGACTCCTTCGGCCGACACCAGCGCGACGGGCGCGCAATCGCCGACCCAGATGCCGAGGGCGGCGTCGACCACCGTGGTGACCAGGCCGTCGCCGGTGCGACCGGTGCCGGCCCCGGGCGCATCGACCACGACGACCTCCGTGCCGTGCACCTCGTCGAGCCACGTGACGGGTCGTTCGGCGATGCCGCGCCACCGCTCGTCGACGACGGCCGGCGCGACGACGTCGGCGTTGAGATCGCCGTGGGCACGGTTCGAGAAGCGGACCGCGACGTGCCCGCCCTCGACACCGATGCGCACGCCGCCCGTCACTTCAAGAACGAAGGCACGTCGAAGTCGTCGTCACCGTCGAGGAGCTCGTCCTCCTCCTCGCCGAACACCTCGTGCCCGGTGTCGACCGTGCTCAGTCGATCGCGCTCGCGCCCCTTGCCCGATGGCCCGCCCTCCCACCGGTCGAAGCCGGCGGCGATCACGGTGACTCGAACCTCGTCGCCCATCTCGTCGTCGATGACCGTGCCGAAGATGATGTTGGCGTCCTGGTGGGCCACGCCGTGGATGATCTCGGCGGCGGCGTTCACCTCGAACAGCCCGAGGCCGGACGGACCAGTGATGTTCAGGAGGATGCCGCGGGCCCCGTCGATGGCGGCCTCGAGCAGGGGGCTGGAGATGGCGGCCTTGGCGGCGGCGACGGCGCGGCTCTCCCCGCTGGCCTGACCGATGCCCATCAGGGCGGAGCCGGCGTTGATGAGGATGGCCTTCACGTCGGCGAAGTCGGTGTTGATCAAGCCCGGAGTGGTGATGAGGTTGGTGATGCCGGACACCCCCTGCAGCAACACCTCGTCGGCCATCTTGAAGGCGTTCAGCATCGACGTCTTCTCGTTCGACACGGTGAGGAGGCGGTCGTTCGGGATCACGATCAGCGTGTCGACCTTCTCCTTGAGGCGCTGGATGCCTTGATCGGCCTGCACCGAGCGGCGGCGGCCCTCGAACTGGAACGGGCGGGTGACGACGCCGATGGTGAGGGCATTGAGGCTCTTGGCCACCTCGGCGATGACGGGCGCGCCACCGGTGCCGGTGCCGCCGCCCTTACCGGCAGTGATGAACACCATGTCGGCGCCCTTGATGACTTCCTCGATCTCGTCGCGGTGCGACTCGGCGGCGGCCCGCCCGATCTCCGGGTCCGAGCCGGCGCCGAGGCCCCTCGTGAGGTCGCGCCCGATGTCGAGCTTCACGTCGGCGTCGCTCATGAGCAGCGCCTGCGCGTCGGTGTTGACGGCGATGAACTCGACGCCCTTCAGCCCGGCGTCGATCATCCGGTTGACGGCGTTGACGCCGCCGCCGCCGACGCCGATCACCTTGATGACGGCCAGGTAGTTCTGAGGTGAGCCGGCCATGGAGACCTCCGGGTCAGGTGCCGAAACGTATGGGGTTCGGAGGAACGAGCAGGTCAGGCGGCTCGGATTCCTCAACTCTCGACCTTGACATGAGGTCGAGAGTTATGTAAAGTTGACCCTGACGTTGACGTTGTACCCTCATGGGGTGGCCGCCGTCAAGGATTTGCACGTCCCCTGGCACACCGGCTTGGCCGGGGCGCGCACGTCGAGGACATCGATGGTTGTCGGGTCGTACTGGTGGAAGACGGCCAGGACGCTGACGAGCTTGTCCCGCAGGTTCTCAGCCGACCCGAGCAGCACGACACCCGACGGGTTGAGGTGCAGCTCGAGCTCGTTGGCCTCGTTCACGCCGACCTCCACCACCTTGGCGCGCAGCTCGTCGGGCAGGATCTGCACGAGGCGGGCGGCGTCGGCGAGTACCTGAGGCGCGGTAGCGCCCGGGGCGAGGGGCGGCCCTCCCCCGATGGCTCGCCCGGTGGGCACGATGGCGGGGTAGGCGGTCGGCTGGCCGGCGATGGCGGCCACCACGTGGCCCTCGTCGTCGAGCACTCGGAACTGCCCGTCGGTGCCGAGGTAGCCGGCGACCGGGGTGCGCTCGGCGATGTCGATGCGGATCGTGCGGGGCCAGTCCTTCACGACGCTGACCCGCTTCACCCACGGGTTGGCCTCGAGGCGCCGCCGCGCCGATGCCGTATCGACGGTGAGCATCGACGAGCCGTTGAGCGCCCGCACCACGTCGTCGAGAAGAGCACGGTCGGTATAGGCGGCGCCGGTGACGCGCACGGTGCCGACCGTGAGGATCGGCAATCGCAACAGCAGGCCGAGTAGGGCCAGCACGGCGACGACGACGGCGGCGATGCCGACACCCTTCAAGCGACGACGGCCCGCCTCCCGCCGCACGGAGATCATGCGGGCCCGCAGGCGCGGATCGATCGGCGGTTGCGCCGGGGGCGGATCGGGCGGCATCACGCTGGCATTCATCCGCTGCCGTCCTCATCGGCGAACCCGACCAGGCGGACCTCGCTGCGTAAGGCGATGCCGCGCCGCTCCAGCACGGCGGTGCGTACCGCCTCCATGACAGCGCGCACGTCGGCGGCCCGACCGTCCTCGTCGGCCTGGATGAAGTTGGCGTGCTTCTCGGACACTTGGGCCGTGCCGATGCGCAGGCCGCGCAGGCCGAGCTCGTCGATCACCTGGCCGGCCGACAGCTCGAAGGGGATGGGATTGATGAACACCGAGCCGCAGTTCTGGCCGCCGGGCTGGTGCTCGCGGCGCCACCGCACGATCTCGGCGATCTCGGCCTCCGAATCGGCCCGGTTGCCTGGCGTCGCCTCGAAGCGCGCCGCCACCACGACCTGGTGGTCGGCGAGGGCCGACCCCCGGAAGCGCAGGCCGAGCGCCGTCGGTGCCATCTCGTAATCCTCGCCGCTGGCGAGATCGACGATGTGGACCCCCGTGAGGACGGTGGCCATGTCGGAGCCGTGCCCGCCGGCGTTCATCCGCACGGCGCCACCGACCGATCCCGGGATACCCACCATCCATTCGAGACCGGTCAGGCTGGCGGCGGCGGTGCGGCGGGCCAGCACCGGCAGCAGCACGCCTCCTCCGGCCACGACGGCGCGGCCCGCCACGTCGATCGTCGACGCGAACGCGCCGAGCTCGACGACGAGACCCGGGTAGCCGTCGTCGGCCACGAGTGTGTTCGAGCCGCGGCCGAGCACGATGGCCGGCAGGGCGCTCTCCGCCACCGCCCGGGCGACGAGACGCAGGTCGTCGGACGACTCGGCGCGCACGAACAGGGCGGCTCGCCCACCGACGCGGAAGGTCGTGAGGGCTCCGATCGGCACGTGGCGCCGGGCCCGTTCGCCGAGCACGGCGGCGGCCACGTCGACGGCCGAGGCCAGGTCCGTCACGAGGTTCACCCGGTCCGCGCCCGCTCGCCCAGCCGGGCCAGGACCTCCGACGGCAGCGACGCCACGTCGCCGCACCCCATCGAGATGCACACGTCGCCCGGCCGCAGCTCGGTCGCGAGGAACTCGATCAGCTCACCTCGCTTGGGCACCCACGCCACGCGCTGCCACGGATGGGCGTCGAGCACGGCATTGACGACGAGCTTGCCCGTCACGCCGGGCTGCGGCGCCTCGCCCGACGGGTAGATGTCGGTGATGACCGAGACGTCGGCCCGGACGAAGGCGTCGCGGTACTCGGGCGAGAGAATCTCCATACGGCTGTAGCGGTTGGGTTGGAACACGGCGACGATGCGCCGCCAGCCGTCGCCACCGGTGGCCGCCGCTTCCAGCACGGCGGCGATCTCCGACGGCAGATGGGCGTAGTCGTCGACGAAGGTGATTCCGTCGTACTCACCCCGGAAGTCGAAGCGCCGCGCCACGCCGCCGAAGCGGGCCAGCGTCGCCGCCGCCGCGTCGAACGGGGCACCGAGCAGGTCGGCCATGGCGATCGCTCCAACGGCGTTGCGGGCCATGTGCACGCCCCGCAGCGGCAGGCGAATGTCGCCGAGGCGGGCGCCGTCGTGCTCGACGGCGAAGCGAATGGCGCCGTGGTCGGCCACGACGTCCACGGCCCGGTAGCGTGCTCCGGCCGACGTTCCATAGGTGACGGCCCCGTGGGCGGCGGCCAGGCGGGCGGCGTTGGGATCGTCGTGGCACACGACTTTGGGCCCGGGCACGCCGGCCAGGTACTCGTCGAAGGCCGTGACGATGGCGTCGGGCCGACCGAAATGGTCGAGGTGATCGACCTCGACGTTGGTGAGGATCGTGGCCTCGAGCGGGAGCTCGAGAAACGTGCCGTCGCTCTCGTCCGCTTCGACGACCAGCACCTCACGGCCCGTCCAATGGGCGCCCGTGCCGACGTCGTTCACGTCGCCGCCGACGAGGAAGCTCGGTTGGCGGCCGGCTTCGGCGAGGATCATCGCCAGCATCGAGGTCGTGGTCGTCTTCCCGTGGGTGCCGGCGACGGCCACGCTGCGAGCACAGGCGCAGATCGACGCCAGCATCCCTGCCCGCCGCAGCACCGGGATGCCGAGCCGGCTGGCCTCGTCGAGCTCGATGTTGGTGGCTGGTATGGCCGTGGACGCGGTGACGGCGTCGACGCCGTGCACGATCTCGCGGTGATGGCCGACGGTGACGACGACCCCGGCGGCCCGCAGCCGCTCGAGCACCGGCAGCTCCCGCAAGTCGGAGCCCGACACGGTGTGACCCATCTCGGCCAGCACCAGGGCGATGGCGCTCATGCCGGGGCCGCCCACCCCCACCACGTGGTAGCGACCCGGCGTGCGGAGGTCGAGCGGGACCGGCGGGCTCACGGCCCCTCGGTTTCACGCTGATTTGAGAACCTCACTGGTTCTTGAACGAGCGTGAAACGGAGAAGACCGGTGCTCATCGGTCGTCTTCCCCGACGGCGAGCTCCTCGGCCAGACGGGCGATAGCGGCGGCGGCGCCCCGCCGTCCCACTGACCGGGCGTTGCGAGCCATGGTGTGGCGCGCGGCCGGATCGCGCCGCAACCGGTCGATTTCGGCGGCGAGCCGGTCGGCGTCGAACTGCGGCTCGGGAACGAGGACGGCGCCGCCGGTGTCGGCAAGGGCGCGGGCGTTGGCCGTCTGGTGATCGTCGGCGGCGAGGGGCCACGGCACCAGGATCGACGGCAGACCCAGCGCGGCCAGCTCGGCGACCGCGGTGGCGCCGGCTCGGGACACCACCAGGTCGGAGGCGGCGTAGGCGAGATCCATCCGGGTCTCGAAGGCTAGTGGCTGGTAGACGAGCCCTCGGGGCAGGTCGAGTGGCTTCCAGGTGCCGTCGTCGTTGCGGCTGCCGACGACGTGGCGCACAGCGAGGTCGGCGCGGTCCTGATGGGTCTCGACGAAGGCGCGCACGACGGCGTTGAGTGCGCCCGAGCCCAGCGAGCCGCCGACCACCAGCACGGTGAAGCGGTCGGCGGGTAGGCCCAGCACGGCCCGAGCGCGGCCGCGGTCGCGTGACGGGTCGACGGAGAGGATCTCGGCCCGCAACGGAGCCCCGGTGACGACCTTGCGGGGCAGCGGCGACGACTCGAAGGCCACGGCACTCGCCGTCGCCAGCCGAGCGGCCATACGGCTGGCTCGGCCCGGGATGGCGTCGTAGCTCACGACGAGCACCGGAACCCGCGTGAACTTGGCCGCCACCACCGCCGGGACGCTGGCGTAGCCACCGACCGAGACGACGACGGACGGCTGGATCCGCTTGAACAGGCGCATGGCGCGGCGTACGCCCTCGCCGAGGTTGAGGAAGGCGGGCACGTTCGACGGCGAGAGCGAACGACGGATGCCGCGCGTGTCGAACAGGCTGACCGAGAAGCCGGCCTCGGGCACCATCGTGGCTTCCATGCCCCGCCGAGCCCCGACGAAGTGGATCCGCTCGCGATCGTTGCCGGCGTCGACGAGCGCCTGGGCGACGGCCAGACCCGGCAGCACGTGACCCGCCGTGCCACCGCCGGCGATGACGAACAGCGGCCCGGCGGCGTGCGCCGGCAGCACCGGCCTCATCGCGCCGTGCGGGCCACGTTCAGCAACAGACCGCCGGCCGCCATCATCACCAGCAGCGACGAGCCGCCGAACGAGACGAACGGCAGCGTCAGGCCGGTGAGTGGCATGAGGCCGACGACACCACCGATGTTGATCAACGCCTGCGTCAGGACCCATGCCGTCACGCCGCCGGCCAGCAGCATGCCGAAGCGGTCCTTGGCCCGGAGGGCGACCTGTACGCCCAGGAGCCCGAAGGCGCAGAACAGCCCGCACACCGCCACCACCCCTACGAGGCCGAGCTCCTCGGCGATGATGGCGAAGATGAAGTCGGTGTGCGCTTCGGGCAGGAAGCCCCACTTCAGCTTGCTGGCCCCGAGTCCGACGCCGGTGACGCCGCCGGACGCGATGCCGATGAGCGACTGCCACACCTGGAACCCCGCATCCTGCTTGTGCTGGGCCAGATCGAGGAAGGCCAGCCATCGCTCGCGCCGGTAGTCGGTCTTCATCACGAAGATCAGTCCGGCGATCGACGCCAGCGCCGCCGTCTTGCCCAGCGGGACCAGGGGAGTGCCGCCGATGAATGCCACGCCGAGGACGATTGCCGCCATCACGAGGACGCCGCCGAGGTCCGGCTGGAGCATGAGGAGCACACCCGAGACGGCCAGGACGGCCAGCATCGGATAGAGCGTGCCGTGCAGGTCGGCCATGCGGTCCGCCCGGCGGGCCAGCAGGTCGGCGCAGTACAGCAGGAGGGCGAACTTCAAGACCTCCGACGGCTGCACCGCGAAGTAGCCGAAGTGGATCCACGACCGTGATCCGTTCACCGAGACGCCGACGCCGGGCATCAGCACGATCACCATCAACGCGACCGAAGCGAGGAGCCCGAGCGGCACGAGCGGGCGCCAGATGTGGTACGGGATCTTCGCCGTCGCCAGGAGGGCGATCACGCCGAGCAGCGCCCATGTGGACTGCTTCACGAAGTACGTCCACGCCGAGCCGTCGGTGTGCAACGACATCACCGACGACGCCGACAGCACCATCACGAGACCGAGGGCGACCAGGATGGCGATGATGACGGCCAGCCCGTAGAACTGGATGGGCGGCGGGGGTCGCCGGGCCTTGCGGCGGGCGTGGGCGGTCGGGTGGCGCTCGCGGGCCGCCGTCTCCTCGACGGGGCCGTCGCGGTGCTCGCCGCGCCGCGTCGGGCTGATCGTTCTCGTCATGACGACACCTCCACCTGGGCTCGGACGGCTCGGACGAAGTCGTCGCCGCGTTCGGCGTATCCCTGGTACCAGTCGAAGCTGGCGCAGCCGGGCGACAGGAGCACCACGTCGCCGGGCTGGGCGGCGGCACGGGCAGCGGCCACGGCGTCGTCCATCGACGCCGCCACGGTGACCGGGCTCACCCCGGCGAAGGTCGCGGCCAGGGCCGGCGCCGCCTCGCCGACGGCGATCACGGACCGCACCCGGTGCGGCTCGGCGGCCATCGGGGCCAGGTCGAGCCCCTTGTTACGACCGCCCGCCACGAGCACCACGTGATCGAAGGCCCGGATCGCGGTGAGGGCGGCGTGCGGTGTGGTGGCCTTCGAATCGTCGTAGAAGCGCACGGCGCCGTCGTCGGCGATGAGCTCGATGCGATGATGCGGGCCCTCGAAGGCGGCCAGCGCGGCGGCGACGCCCTCGATGGTCCCGAGCCCGGACTCCAGCACGAGGGCCGCCGCCGCCAAGGCGTTGGTGATGTCGTGAGGGAGGGCCCGCCGCATCGACGCCACCGCGCCGAGGCGGCCCTGGGGCCCGACGAGCCAGCCGCCGTCGAGGTGGTAGTCGGCGCCGTCGCGGCCGAAGGTCACGGGCCGACCCGGCGCCGCGGCAAGGTGGGTCATCACGACGGGATCGGCGGCGAAGCCGATGGCGGCATCGGTGGGCTCCTGGAACCGCCAGAGGCGAGCCTTGGCGGCGATGTACGTATCCATCGTGGCGTGCCAGTCGAGGTGGTCCTCGGCCACGTTCAACCATGCTGCCGCCGTCGGGCGGAAACACGTCGTCCACGCCAGCCGGAAGCTCGTGCACTCGACGACGAAGGCGTCGACGTCGTGGTCCAGGGCGCTCACCAACGGCGTCTCCGTGTTGCCGGCGGCGACGGCGCGAACTCCCGATGCCTCGAGCATCGCCGTGGCGAGCAGGGTCGTGGTGGTCTTGCCGTCGGTGCCGGTGACTGCCAGCATCGGCCGCGGCGTGGCCCGCTCCTGCTCCCACTCGTAGGCGAGGTCGATCTCGGTGCGCAACGGCACTCCGAGGCGCTGGGCCGACACGACGACGGGGTGGCGCTCGGGGATGCCGGGGCTCGGCACCACGACGTCGGACCGCTCGACGAGGCGCTCCACCTTCGGCGCCGACGGCGCCTCGTACAGGTCGACACCGAGGACGCGCGCCGTCGCCAACGCGGCGGGCGTGGGCCGGTCGTCGGCGACGGTGACCGTGTACCGGCGCGCCAGCAGGGCCCGCGCCGTCGCCTCGCCGGCGACGGCCAGGCCGTAGACGAGGGCGCGCTGCGGCTTCACGACACTCCGATCAACCGGGCGAAGTCGGCGTAGTAGATGCCGAGCGCAACGGCGACGAAGATGCCCGAGATCAACCAGAACCGGATGATCACTGTCGTCTCGGGCCAGCCGATGAGCTCGAAGTGGTGGTGGATGGGCGACATTCGGAGGATGCGCCGGTGGTTGAAGTAGCGGTACGACCCCATCTGCGCCGCTACCGACAGGATCTCGCTGACTTGCAGGCCGCAGATGATCGGCAGCAGCAGCATGGTGTTGGTGCAGATGGCCAGGAGCGCCAGGGCGGCGCCGAGGCCGAGGGCCCCAACGTCGCCCATGAAGATGCGCGCCGGCGCCGCGTTCCACCAGAGGAACCCGGCGCACGCCGCCGCGAACGACACGGCCAGCACCGCCAGGTCGAGCGGGTTCACGATGCTGTAGATCGACGGGTTGCGGAAGCCCCAGAAGGCGATGATCGTGAAGGCGAAGAAGCCGAAGAGGGCGGAGCCGGCGGCCAGCCCGTCGAGGCCGTCGGTGACGTTCACAGCGTGGGCGGTGGCGAAGATGATCGCCGTGCACCACACCACGTAGACCGGCGCGCTGAGCTCGATGCCCGGCCAGTCGGCGCGCGTGAAGGAGAGCGTGGTGTTGATGTCCACGATCCACCACAGCGCCAGCGCGATGAGAAAGCTGACGGCCAGCATGATGTGGCTCTTGCGCTTCCAGAAGATGCCGCGGTTCCGCTTGGCCCGGACCTTGATGTAGTCGTCGGTGAATCCGACGAGGGCCAGGGCCGCCACGCCGCCGAGGATGACGAGGGCCTGGTCGGAGAAGTACACGGAACGCACGTGAGCCACCACGTAGCCGACGAGGGCGGCGGCCAGGATGGCGATGCCGCCCATGGTCGGCGTGCCCTCCTTGTGCTGGTGCTCGGGGCCCAGCTCGTCGCGACCGAGGATGGGCTGGCCGCGGCCGATCTTGCTGAGATAGCGGATCGTGAACCGTGTCCCGAACAGCGACACGGCGGCCGCCACGCCCGCGGCGATCAGCAGCGCGATCACGGGCGCCGTCCCTCGAGCAGCTGGCGCGCCACGACCCGGTCGTCGAACGGCATCACCTCGTCGCCGACGGTCTGGGTGGTCTCGTGACCCTTTCCGGCGATCACCACGACGTCCCCCGGGGCGGCTTCGTCGAAGGCGAGGGCGATGGCGGCGCGCCGGTCGGGCTCCGTCTCGGTGCGCGCCGAACGAGCACTAGTCAGGCCGGAGATCACCTCGGAGATGATGGCAGTCGGGTCTTCGCCCCGAGGATTGTCCGAGGTCACGACGGCCACGTCGGCGAGGCGCCCTGCCACCTCACCCATCAGGGGTCGCTTCGACCGATCGCGGTCTCCGCCGCAGCCGAAGACGACGAGCAGCCGATGGCGGCCGGCCACCTCGCGCGCCGCGGCCAGCACCGACGCCAGGCTCTCTGGGGTGTGGGCGAAGTCGACCAGGACGGCGAAGGGCTGGCCGGCGTCGACCGGTTCGAAGCGGCCCGGCACCGGCGGCGCGGCGGCGAGGCCATCGACCACGCTGTCGATGGCGACGCCGGCCGCGACCGCCGCCGTTGCGGCCGCGAGTGCGTTGCGGACGTTGAAGCGGCCGCCGAGGGGTAGCCGTACCGAGTGGCCGCGCCAGCGGAACGTCGACGACAGGAGGCCGACAGTGAGATCCTCGGCGTCGGCGAGGGAGTACGGCGTCATCGGGATGGCGGACGCCTCGAGCAGGCGGGCCCCGTGGGGATCGTCGGCGGCGACGACACCGGCGGCCGACATGGTCGGGTCGAACAGGCGGGCCTTGGCGGCGAAATAGGCGTCGGCCGTGCCGTGGAAGTCGAGGTGGTCGCGCCCCAGGTTGGTGAAGACGGCGACGGCGAAGCGGGTGGCGTCGGCGCGGTGCAGGGCGAGGGCGTGCGACGACACTTCCATGGCCACGGCCGCCTTGCCCTCGCGGCGGAACGCAGCCAGACGGGCCTGGAGCTCCGGCGCCTCCGGCGTGGTGTGCACACCTGTGAGCGTTCCGAGCACGCCGCACGGCACGCCGGCCCGTTCGAAGATGGCGCCCAGGAGATGCGTCGTCGTGGTCTTGCCCGTCGTGCCGGTCACACCGACGATCGTCAGCGCGTCGGAAGGGCGGCCGTAGAACCCCGCCGCCACGGGCGCCATGGCCACGCGGGCATCGTCGACGAGGACCTGCGCCACGCCGGGCCCGACGTCGAGCTCGCGCTCGGCCAGCAACGCCACCGCACCGGCGTCGACCGCCGTCGGTGCGAAGTCGTGGCCGTCGACTCGTTCGCCGCGCAGACAGCAGTAGAGATCGCCCGCCCGCACCATGCGCGAGTCGTGCGAGATGCCGCCCACTCGCACCGCGCCGGCCCCGACGCGCCGGCGCACCCGGACCCCCGGTGCGCTGGCCAGCAGGTCGTCGAGCAGGACTCCGCTCCCGCTCACCAGTGTCAGCCGCCTGGTGCGGCGGGACAGGAGCCGCCGTTGGACGAGGGCGGGATCTGCAGCTGTTGCAGCGCCTCGTGGGCGATCGAGCTGAACACCGGCGCCGCCGTGTTGCCGCCGAAGTGGGGCCCGCTCGGCAGCGGATCGAAGATCGACACCGAGATCGTGAGCCGGGGGTTCTCGGCGGGCAGGTAGCCGGCGAACGTGGCGTTGTAGTGGTTGACGCCGTTGGCGTCCTTGTAGCCGTCGGTCGTGAGCTTGCCGTCGGTACCGACCACCTTGTAGCCGGCGTTCTGGGCGATGTAGCCGGTGCCCGTTTTCCCGGCCACCGAGTAGCCGTCGATCCGCGGCGCGTGCCGGGCGGTGCCGGCGCACCAGACACCCTCGAGGATGGGCGTCATCTCGTTCGCCGTCTCCGGCTTGATCACCTGACGAGTGCCCGACGCCGGCTCTTCGTGCTTGTCGCCGTGCTGATCGATCGTGGCATCGACCAGGCGTGGGGCCACGTAGGTGCCGTGGTTGGCGATGGCGTTCATCGCCGCCGTCAGCTGCAGCGCGGTGACGGCGACGCCCTGCCCGTACGCGATCGTGTCGCGCTGGCTGACGCTCCACTGCGACTGAGGCGTGAGGATGCCGGCCGTCTCGTGCGGCAGGTCGAGCCCCGACGGCACGCCGAAGCCGTAGGCGTGCAGGTACTGCTCGAGGGCGGGAGGGCCGATCCGGTTGGCCATCATGACCGCGCCGATGTTCGACGAGACGGCGATGATCTCGCTCGTCGTCAGGTCGATGTTGCCGTGCTGCTCGACGTCCTCGATCTCGTACACGTCGGACTTGTGGGTCCCGGTGAGGTGCCAGTACTCGTTCGGCGTCGACTCGCCGAGGTCGAGCACCGCCGACGACGGCACGATCTTGGCCACCGAGCCGGGCTCGAAGGCGTCGACGGCGGCTTTGTTGGCCGCCGACACGCTCACGTTGCCGGTGGCCGGGTCACGGTCGACGCTGGCCATGGCGAGGATGTCGCCGGTGGCGGTGTCCATGATGACCGCCGTCCCACCGGCGGCGGTGAGGGCACCGACCTGCTGGGCCAGCAGCTGCTCCGTCGTGTACTGCAGGGTCTTGTCGATGGTCAGCACGAGGTCGTTCCCGGGTTGCGCCGGTACCAGCTGGCGCCGCCCGCTCGGGATGCTACGACCCTGCTGGTCGCGCTCCCGGATCAGCTCACCAGGCTGGCCGCTGAGCGTACTGTCGAACTTCTCCTCGAGACCGGCCGTGCCCTTGCCGTCGGTGTCCGTGCCGCCGAGCAGGCCGTGGCTCAGGTTGCCCGCCGGGTAGAACCGCTTCGGTTCGTTGTACTGGTAGATGCCGGCCAGCTTCAGATCGGCGATCGCCTTTGCGGCCGCGTCGTCGACCTGGCGGGCGACGTAGACGAATTCCTTGTCGCTCGACAGGCGGTCCTGGAGAGTGGCGGCGTCACTCGGCGACAGGCGCAGGGCGTTGGCCAGGGCGGCGGCCGTCGCGCCCTTGTCTCCGACGGCGCGCGGATCGGCCCACACCGTGCTCTGGGGCACCGAGATGGCCAGCTCGAATCCGTTGCGGTCGAAGATGGTGCCACGCGGCGCCGTCAAGGTGACGTTGGAGAGCCGCTGGGATTCGCCCTCGGCGGCCAGGCGATGCTGGTCGACGGTCTGCAGCATGCCGACTCGTGCCACCACCACGACCAGCAGCAGCGCCACGGCGAGCAAGAGCGCCATCAGCCGGCGGCGGGGCGTGCCGGGCCGGTAGACCCTGACCGGGCGAGCCGGAGGCCGGGCGCCGGCGGGCGGGCGGGCGCGACGCGGCCGCCCCGGGGCGATCGTCGTCACGGGGTGGCACCGACGTAGGGCTTGACGGCCTCCCAGGCCGAGGTCGAATCGTCGCCCGGATCGGGTGTCGTCTCGGACGTCGCCCGTCCCTCGGCCAGGGCCACGCCGACGACGTCGTTCGCCGACGGCGTGATGTACGTGACACTGTCGGGCACGTCCATGCCCTTGTCCTTGGCCGCCGAGATCACGGCCTGGGGCGACTCGAGCTGGGCCACGATCACACGGAGCCGCTCGTACTCCGTCTGGGCGTTGCTGGTCTCCTGGTCGACGCGATCGAGGCGCTGCTGGTCGGCGGCGATCTTGGCCTGGAACGCGACGAGGCCCAGCATCACGCCGAACACCACGACGCACACGACGAGGGCGACGACGCCGGCCCGGCGCCGCCGGCGGCGGGGTACGACGCGCAGGTCCGGCCGGCGCTTCTCGGCACCGGCCGGCTCCTGCCCGACCTCGTGCTCCCGCCGCGGCAGCGTGATACGCAGCGGCCCGGCGCGGCGGGGCGTCGCCACCGGCGCCAGGCGAGGGGTCGTCGTGCTCACCGCCGACTACTCGTTGACGGCGAGCTTCTCGACGGCGCGGAGACGGGCCGACTCGGCCCGCGGGTTGGCCTCCACCTCGGCGGCGGTGGGCTTCCACGCTCCCGGCCGCAGCAGGCGGACCGTCTGTACGGCGTCGCACACACAGGGCAGCCCGGGAGGACAGGTGCACCCGCCGGTGACGGCGTGGCGGAAGCGCTCCTTCACGATGCGGTCCTCGCCGGAGTGGTAGGCGAGGACGGCGACCCGCCCGCGGGGAGCGGTGAGCTCGAGGGCGGCGTCGATCGCGGTCGGCAGGATGTCGAGCTCGCGGTTGACCTCGATGCGAATGGCCTGGAACGTGCGCTTGGCGGGATGGCCACCGCGCCGGCGGGCCGGGGCCGGGATGGCGTCGCGAACGATGGCGGCGAGTTGCGCCGTGGTCTCGATAGGCCGGCTGGCGACGATGGCGGCGGCGATCCGGATGGCGAAGCGCTCCTCGCCGTGCTCCTGGAGCACACGCACCAGCTCGACCTCGGGGTACCCGTTGACGACGTCGGCGGCGGTCCACTGGTCGGCCGGGTCCATGCGCATGTCGAGCGGGCCGTCGTGCCGGTACGAGAACCCGCGCTCGGCCCGGTCGAGCTGCGGCGAGGAGACACCGAGGTCGAACAGCACGCCGGTGACGGGTGGTTGCAGTTCGGTCATGACGGTCTCGAGGTCGTCGAACCTGGCGTGCCGGAGGGTGACCCGGTCACCGAAGGGAGCCAGCACCTCGGCCGCCGCCGCCAGCGCCGCCGGGTCCCGGTCGACCCCGACGAGTCGGAGGTCGGACCGGGCCTCGAGGAGCAACCGGGCGTGGCCGCCGCCACCGACTGTGGCGTCCACCAGCACACCCGGAGGGACGGGCCGGAAGATCTCGACGATCCGGTCGGCCATCACGGGGATGTGGATGAAATCGGTCATTCCGGGCACCTTCGGTGGTTTCGCTCATCTGCAGCCCCCCGGCCGGCGGTTGCCGCCGGGATTTCTCCCCGACTGGCGAGACGGAAGCGGGCGGAGTTGGGGCTGTCCATCTTGCCGACCGGGAGACTGCAGATGAGCGAAACGTGGCTGCCTGGTTGGTTCGTTCCTCGCCCTCCTTCCTGTTGGAGTGGGTTGGCTTGGGTCAGGGACCCTTCAAGGCGGCTCCTCCACGGGCCACCACGTCCTCGTACTGGTCGGTGTTCAGATCTCGACCCGGTCGTACGTCCCGGCCACGGCGACCCTCGTGTTCAGTTCCAGTCCGGCGAACTCGCGCAGGGCGCGATCGATGTTGATGCGGCCCTGGGCGTCGACGGCGACCTCGAAGGCGTTGGCGGCCAGGGCCCGCTGCTCGTCCCGGCTGATCTCGCCCCGCTTCACCTTGTCCATGGTCTCCGTCGCCATCTGCTCGAACTCCTCGGGCGGGTACACGTCGACGCACCCGTCCCTGCCGAAGGCGAGGTAGCAGCGAGGTTCGAGACGCGGCCGGAACGTCGGTGGCAATGCCAGCCGACCCTTGGGGTCGAGCTGGCGTTCGTGCCTGCCAACGAACACCGGGCTGCCTCTTTCGCTGTTGCCTGCCTCCAGTGGCTCGACACCGCCACCCGCTGCCACGGATGACCCGCCATCCCCACCGGCACCCACCGTAGACCCCTCAGACCCCCACAGTCAACCTTTTCCCCCCACTTCGCGCCCCCTTCTGGGTTCTGACGAGGATTGGGGCGCGTTTCGCGACCGAAACGTCGTCAGAACCGGCGGGCACCGGCGGGCGCCGGCTCAGGCGGGCAGTGCGGCGACCAGCGCCGACGCCAGGGCGTCAGCGGCGATGCCCACGCCGGCGGCGACGTCGGTCAGCTCGGCGGCGGTGGGGCGCGGTGGGGCGAGCAGCGCCACCAGGCCGTCGGGATCCCACACCTGGGGGGCGGCACACTGGAAGCGGGCGGCGGTGCGGGTGCGGCGCTGGCTGATGCCGACGACCTTGCGCCCGTCGAGGATGACCTCGCCCGGTCCGAGTCCGGCGAAGCACACCACGTCCGACCACGGCGCCCGCACCAGCGGCCCGCGGTGCACCGCCGCGCCCGTCACGCCGCACGCCGCGAGGGCGGCCGCCCAGGCGTCACCGAGCCAGTGGGCGGCCCGGCCGATGTCGTCGGACCACAGGGAGTCGCCGGCCGGGACGACGACGTCGACCCACAACACCTCGCCCGGAACGAGGAGCACAGCGCCGCCGCCGCTGCGCCGGCGGACGACGGCGACACCGGCGCGGGCGCAGGCCTCGGCGTCGACGGACTCGGACCGCTGCGTCGAGCCCAGCACGAGGGCCGGCGCGTCAGGTTCGAAGCACCACACCGCGCGCGCCGCCGGCGAGGGGACCTCGCGGGCGTGGAACTCGGCCGCCGATCCCGTCGCCCGGGAGACGGCCCACCTCAACTGGCTTTGACGAGATACGGCTTCCAGGCCTCCGGCACGCGGCCCACGGCCACCACGATCCATGCCAGCTCACGGGGCTGGTGCGGCGAGCGCAGCAGGCGCATGCCGGCTTCCTCGGGTGTGCGGTCGCGCTTGCGGAGATTGCACGGCCGGCAGGCTGCGGCGACGTTCTCCCACACATGCTCGCCGCCCCGGCTGCGCGGCAGTACGTGGTCGATGGAGTCGGCGTGGTCTCCGCAGTACTGGCACTGGTGGCTGTCCCGCGCGAACACGGCCCGGCGCGACATGGTGGTGCGCCGGTGGTAGGGCACCTTCACCATGTAGCGCAGACGGATGACGAGCGGGGCGTGCAACACCAGGTGGGCCGAGCGCACGAGACCGTCGTCGTCGTGATGGACGACTTCGGCCTTCTCGGCCAGCACGAGGCACACCGCCCGGCGGGTGGGCACGACGCTCAACGGCTCATACGTGGCGTTGAGGACGAGCACCCGCATGCCGGTGAACCTATCCCTGCACCCGCGCCGGCACCGGCCACTTCCGGGTGCGGCCCGGTCTCGGGACGCTCCGGCGCCACGAGCGGCACCACTCGAGCCACGCCACGGTGTCGGCGACGTCAGGCGGGCCGGCCGTGACGCCGTATTGCGTCTCCATCCGGAACCGCCGCCACGCCGGCGCCTTCAAGAGGCGGGCCTGGCGCACTGCCGTCGGCCACAGATGTGGCCGGGTCAGCACGGCGAGGCCGAGGCGGGCCCACCCGAGGTGGGCGGCGGGAGCGGGTGGAACACCCTCCATTACGGCTTCGGCTCCTTGGGCAGGCCGGGGTTCTCCCGCCCGCCCCCCTCAGTCGCCTTCGGCTCCTTGGGCAGGCCTAGGATCATCTCGCCGATGATGTTGCGCTGGATCTGGCTGGTGCCGGCGTAGATGGTGCCGGCCCGCGCCGTGAGGAAGGTGGTGACCCACGAGTTGGACGAGTTCGGGGCGCCGGCGTCGTCGGACTGGAAGGCGCTCGACGGCCGCCGCCCGGTGGGCACGAGGGCGTCGGCGCCGAGGATGTCGACGGCGAGCTCGGTGACGATGCGGTGGTACTCGCTCCAGTAGAGCTTGAAGATGCCGCCGTCCGGGCCAGGCTGGTGGCCGGCGAGAAACTGCGTGAGGGTGCGCATGCCGAGGTACCGCATGATCTGCACCTTCGAGTAGCACCACGCCAGGCGCTGGCGGATCTCCGGATCGTCGGCGCGGCCCCGCTCCCGCGCCAGCGCCAGGAGGCGGTCGAGCTCACCTTGGAACCGGATCGGCATGGTGGCGCCGGCCTCGCCCCGCTCGTACCCGAGCAGCGTCATGGCGACGGCCCAACCGTTGTTCACACCCCCGACGACCTCGTCCTTGGGCGTCGTGGCGTCCGTGAAGAACACTTCGTTGAACTCGCTGTCGCCCGACATCATCTTGATGGGGCGCACCTCGATGCCAGGCTGCTTCATCGGCACGAGGAGGAAGCTGATGCCCTTGTGCTTGGGTGCCTCGGGATCGGTGCGAGCCAGCACGAAGATGTGGTCGGCCAGGTGCCCGGCCGACGTCCAGATCTTCTGGCCGTTGATGACCCACTGGTCGCCGTCGAGCACGACCCGAGTGCCGACATTGCCCAGGTCCGAGCCGGCGTTGGGCTCCGAGTAACCCTGGCACCACACGTCCTCGTTGCTGAGGATCCGGGGTAGGTACCGGCGCTTCTGCTCCTCCGTACCCCAGTGCAGCAGCGTGTTGCCGAGCATCTGGATGCCGAACACGTCGTTGGGGCCGCCCGAGGGGACGCCGGCCTTGGTGAACTCCTCGGCCACGATCACCTGCTCGAGAGGCGTCAGGCCCCCGCCGCCGTACTCCTT
>JBKOXV010000055.1:0-8244 GCA_046725105.1 bacterium
GATCTGCGCATGTACGACCCTGCGTTCCTGTCGACGGCCGCCTGCGCCAGCGCCATCACCTACCTAGACGGTGACGCCGGCATCCTGCGGTACCGCGGGTACCCGATCGAGCAACTGGCCGAGCAGTCGACGTACCTCGAAGTGGCCTATCTGCTGCTGAACGGCGAGCTCCCCAACAAGCAGCAGCTCGAGCAGTGGACCTTCGACGTCACGCACCACACCTTCCTCCACGACAACGTGCGTAAGCGGTTCATGGAGGGCTTCCACTACGACGCCCACCCGATGGGCATGTTCGTCTCCGGCTTGGCGGCGCTCTCGACGTACTACCCCGAGGCCAAGGACATCTTCGACAGCGAGAACCGCGACAAGCAGATCCTGCGCCTCATCGCCAAGACGCCCACGCTGGCGGCGTACTGCCACAAGTTCAGCGTCGGCATGCCCACCGTCTACCCCGACAACTCGCTCTCGTACGCCGCCAACTTCCTCAACATGATGTGGAAGGTCGGCACCGAGTACCAGGTCGACCCCACGCTGGCCAAGGCGCTCGACATCCTGTTCATCCTCCACGCCGACCACGAGCAGAACTGCGGCACCACCGCCATGCGCGTCGTCGGCTCCAGTCACGCCGACCCGTATTCGGCGTGCGCGGCGGCGGCGGCCGCCCTCTACGGCCCGCTGCACGGCGGCGCCAACGAACAGGTCGTGCGCATGCTCACGGAGATCGGCTCCATCGACGAAGTGCCGGCCTTCATCGACGCCGTGAAGGAAGGCAAGGGTCGCCTGATGGGCTTCGGCCACCGGGTCTACAAGAACTACGACCCGCGGGCCACCATCATCAAGCGCACCGCCGACGAGGTGTTCGAGGTAACCGGGAAGAACCCGTTGCTCGACATCGCCCTCAGGCTGGAAGAGGTCGCCCTGAAGGACGACTACTTCATCTCGCGGAAGCTCTACCCCAACGTCGACTTCTACTCGGGCCTCATCTACCAGGCCATGGGCTTCCCGATCGAGATGTTCACGGTGCTGTTCGCCATCCCCCGCACGTCGGGCTGGCTCACGCACTGGGTCGAGCTGCTCAGCGACAAGGAGCAGAAGATCGCCCGGCCGCGCCAGCACTACGTCGGCGCCCCGCTGCGCGACTACGTCAGCATCGACCAGCGCGGTTGAGCGCGGCGTGGGCCGCCACGACGACACGACCTGGCTCGACGCCACGGCGCAAGCAGAGCTGGTCCGGCGCGGCGAGGCGACGCCGGCCGAGCTGGTCGACGCCGCCATCGCCCGGATCGACGACCTCGACGGCGAGCTGAACGCCGTCATCCACCGCCTGGCCGACAAAGCCCGCGCCGCCGCCGACGGCGACCTGCCCGAGGGGCCCTTCCGCGGCGTGCCGCTCCTCGTCAAGGACGCCGTCGCCCATACCGCCGGGGATCCGTTCCACTGCGGCATGCGGCTGCTCAAGGAGCGGCAGTGGACGGAGCCGGTCGACTCGTATCTGGTCGAGCGATTCCGCGCCGCCGGGTTCATCATCGTCGGCAAGACCAACACGCCTGAGTTGGCGTCCGACTTCACCACGGAGCCCGCCGCCTACGGCCCGTCGCGCAACCCGTGGGACCGCACCCGCTCGACGGGTGGCTCATCGGGCGGTTCGGCGGCCGCGGTGGCGGCGGGAATGGTGGCCGTGGCCCACGGCAACGACATGGGCGGTTCGATTCGCATCCCGTCGGCCCACTGCGGCCTGGTCGGGCTGAAGCCGTCGCGAGCGCGGACGTCGTTGGGGCCCGGCTTCGGTGAGTACTGGGGAATGCTCACCCATGAGCACGTGCTGACCCGATCGGTGCGCGACACCGCCGCCGTGCTCGACTGCACCGCCGGCGCGCGACCGGGCGATCCCTACACGGCGCCGCCCCCAGTGCGGCCGTGGCGCGACGAGGCCGGCGCCGATCCCGGTCGCCTGCGAATCGGATTCCGCGTTGCGATTCCGGCCCGCGGCGTGGACGCCCATCTCGATGCCGTCGCCGCCGTCATGGAGACGGCGACGCTGTTGGCTTCCCTGGGGCACAACGTCGACGAGTCGTCGCCCACGGCGCTCGACGAGAACTTCAACGACATGGTGCTGCCGTACTTCGCCGCCGCGATCAGCCGCGACATCGATCGGTGGGGTGAGCGGCTCGGCGTCGAGATCGGCGAGGACGACGTCGAGCCGCGCAACTGGTTCTTTCATTCGATGGGTCAGACGGTGACGGCGCCCCAGCTGTTTGCGACCACGGAGTGGATCCAGGCATGGAGCCGACGACTCGCGTCGTGGTGGGAGAGCGGCTATGACCTGCTGCTCACGCCCACGTTCGAGGTGCCTCCGCCGCCGTTGGGCCAGCGCCTCGAGCGCGATGCCGTGCCCGGCCGCTTCACCATGCCGTGGGACTTCACCGGCCAGCCCGCCATCTCGCTCCCGCTGCACTGGAACGCCGACGGGCTGCCGATCGGCGTGCAGCTCGTGGCGCCGGCCTGGCGCGAGGACCTCCTCATCCGGGTCGCCTCGCAACTCGAGGCGGCCCGTCCGTGGGCCGACCGTCACCCACCGCTCGCTGCCCGAGCGATCTGACGCGCGTTTTGGGTGTATACGACACTCTCCGCGCATCAAAACGGATCAGTCGGAATCAGTCGGGGCGGTCGGGGCGGCGGTGGTCGGCCTCGAGGTCGGCCGGCACCTTGCCGGACCACTCCTCGTCGTAGGTCCAGTCGGGCTGCTTGTCGAGGAAGCCGGGGTCCCATCGGGCCACGCCGTCGCCGTCGATCTCACGGAGCTCGGTGATCAGCACCGGCTCGGCGGCGTCGGCCCGGTGCATGGCGTGAGCGTCGAATTCCGCCCCGAAGGCGTCGAGGATGCTGCCCACCACGACCTGGTGCTGGCCGGCCAGCGAGCAGCGGGCCCGATCGCCGACCGTGCCGATCCGCTTCCGGATCACGTCGACGTCAGCTCGGGTGCCGTCGTTGCGGGACAGCGTGGCCAGGCGGTCGGCGAGCTGCAGGCCGTCGAGCTTGCACGGCTCGCACTGGCCACACGACTCGATGGCGAGGAACCGCGACGCCCCGGCGGCCACCGCCACCATGTCGGCCTCGTCGTCGAACACGATGAAGCTGGCCGACCCGAGCCACGAGCCGGCCGCCCGGAACGCCTCGTAGCTCAGCGGCGTGTCGAGGCGATCGGCGGTGATGACGGTGTTGGAGACCCCGGTGAGGACGGCCTTGATGGTGCGACCCTCGCGCGGTCCCCCGCTGACGAGCTCGATCGCCTCGCGCAGCGGAGTGCCCATCATGACCTCGGCGACGCCGGCGCGGCGGACGTCGCCGGTGACGGTGACCACGATCGTCCCGGGCGACTGGTCGGTGCCTTCGGTGCGGAACCAGGCGCTGCCCCGAGCGATGATCTTCGGCACGTTGGCGAGCGTCTCGACGTTGCTGGCCAGCGTGGGCGGCGCCTCTTCGTCCGGGCCGGCCATCTCCACGTGGGCCGGCAGGCCGCTCTCCGACGTCACATCGGCAGCGGTCTCCACGACCTCGTCCACGCCGCGCCGGAACGGCGGGGCGACCCGAGGGAACGGAGCGCGCCCGTCGAGCGCCTCCATGAGGGCGGTCTCCTCGCCGTACAGGTACTCGTCTGGTCCTTCGAACACCTGGATCGGCAAGTCGTCGAGCCAGCCCGCCGCCGCCATCTCGGCCGCCGCCTGACGGACCCGGCCGGCCTCGGCCGTGAAGCGGCGCTTCATCGCGACGATCACGTTCGTGGCTCCGACGGCGCGGGCCGCGATAGCGGCCCCCTCGATCACCTCGTACGGGTTGAGCTGCAGGATCATGCGGTCCTTGAACGTGCCCGGCTCGCCTTCGGCGGCGTTGACGACGACGGTGGTGGGCTCGAACGACGATCGATTGGCGGCGACGGTGCGCCACTTCACGGCGGCCGGGAAGCCGGCGCCGCCGCGGCCACGCAGGCCGGCCGCCTCGATCTCGTCGATCAGGGCCGCCGGTTCGACCTCGCGAGCGACCTCGAGGCCTCGTCCGCCCCCGGCCTTCACGTAGTCGTCGAGGGTGGCGAAGGCGTGCGTCGGCAACACGCGGTGCACGATCGTCATGGGTTCACGTCTAGCAGGATCTTGCCGACGTTGGCATTGCTCTCCATGTAGCGGTGGGCGTCAGCCGCATCGACGAGCGGGTAGCGGCGGTCGATGACAGGCCGCAGCGCGCCGGAGTCGAACAGCGGGAGGACTTCGTGGGCGAAGCGCTGGGTGACGGCGATCTTCTCCTCGATGGGCCGGGCCCGCAGCATCGTGCCGACTATCGCGGCCCGCTTGCGCATGAGCTTCGACACGTCGGCCCGCCCGCCGCCCGTCAGCGTGCCGACCTGCACGATCCGACCCTTGAGCGCCAGCGCGTCGACGTTGCGGTCGACCTCGTCGCCACCCACCACGTCGAGGACCACATCGATGCCGCCAGGAACGTGTTCGCGCAGCTCGCCGAGCCAGTCGTGCGGCGACCGCTCGATCACCACGTCGGCGCCGAGGTCGCGGCAGCGGGCCGTCTTGCCGGCCGAGGCCGTGATGGCGACCCGGGCGCCGATGGCCCGGGCGATCTGGATGGCGGCCGTGCCCACGCCCGAGCCACCGGCGTGGACGAGAGCCCAGCGGCCCGACGTGAGGCCGCCCTGGAGGACCAAGGCGTCCCACGCGGTGATGAACACCTCGGGAATGGCGGCGGCGTCGGCGACACGCACGGGCACTGGCACAGCCATCACCTGACGTTCGTGCACGACGAGGCGCTCGGCGTAGGCGCCGCCCCCGACGATGCCCATAACGGCGTCGCCCGGCTCCCATTGCACGGCGCGGGCGCCGGTGGCGGCCACCCGGCCGGCGAACTCGAGGCCGGGGATCTCGTGGGCCATCGGCGGCCCGGGGTAGAAGCCCATCCGCTGGAGGATGTCGGCCCGGTTCAGCGCCGTCGCCACGACGTCGACGAGCACTTCCTCGGGCCCCGGCTGCGGGTCGGCTACGTCCTCGACGGTGAGCACCTCGGGACCGCCGTGGTAACGCAGGACGAGGGCACGCACGGGCCCGCACCGTACCGAACCGGCACGGTCAGAGCTCGAGCACGAATCCCCACAGCTCGATGTGCGGAACCGGTGTCCAGTCGAGCTCGGGCCGGCGGGTGAAGCCGCGGCGCCGGTACAGCCCGTGGGCCGTCGTCATCCAGGGCGTGGAGTGAATGATGATGCGGCGGCGGCCGTCGGCGCGAGCCCGCTCGATCACGGCCGTCACGAGGGCGGCGCCGGCGCCAGTGCCTTGGGCGGACGGGTCGACGGCCAACATGCGGAAGCCGGCACCATCAGGGTCGTCGAACTCGGCCTGCGGACTCGCCGTCGACGCGACGTAGGTGACACCACCCAGCACGCGGCCGTCGTCGTCGACGGCGACGAGCACGTCGGTGTCGACAGCACCGGCTCGTGCGCCGACGTCGCGTAGTTCCGACTCGTAGTCGGGCTCGCCCGCGTAGCCCGGCACGGCCCGGTACGCCGCCACGGTGAGCTCGCCGAGCACGTCGTACTCGGCGGGTTCAGCGATGCGGACCTTCAGAACGCGCGCCACCAGCTTCGGGTGTCGTTCGACTTGCGCAGCTCTCGCTCCGCTCTTGGCGTCTTCGGCGCCGGGCCGCTCGGGCCACGCTCACACCGATCGGCGCTCGCTCTCACCTCAGGTCACGGCCGCCTGGAGGCCGGCGTCGAGCGAGTCGAGGAACTCCTCGGTGGTCTGGAAGGGCTGATCCTTCCCGATCAGCAGGGCCAGGTCCTTCGTCATGCGGCCGGATTCGACGGTGTCGACGCACACTCGCTCGAGCGTCTCGGCGAAGCGCACCACGTCGGGGGTGCCGTCCTTCCGGCCCCGGAACTCGAGTCCGCGGGTCCAGGCGAAGATCGAGGCGATCGGGTTGGTGGACGTCTTCTCGCCCCGCTGATGCTGGCGGTAGTGGCGGGTGACGGTGCCGTGGGCCGCTTCGGCCTCGCACGTCTCGCCGTCGGGGGTGAGCAGCACCGACGTCATCAGGCCGAGGCTGCCGAAGCCCTGGGCCACGGTGTCGGACTGCACATCGCCGTCGTAGTTCTTGCACGCCCACACGTAGCCGCCGTCGCCCTTGATGACCTGGGCCACCATGTCGTCGATGAGCCGGTGCTCGTACCACAGGCCGGCCTTGTCATAGTCGGCCTTGAACTCGGCGTCGAACACCTCCTGGAAGAGGTCCTTGAACTCGCCGTCGTAGGCCTTCAGGATCGTGTTCTTGGTGGACAGATAGACGGGATAGTTGCGCTCCAGCCCGTAGTTGAACGACGCCCGGGCGAAGTCGCGGATGGAGTCGTCGTAGTTGTACATGCCCATGGCGATGCCGGCGCCGTCGTAGCGGGCCACCTCGTGCACTTCGGGCGCGCCGCCCTCGGGGGTGTAGGTGAGGGTGACGGTGCCGGGGCCCGGGATCTTGATGTCGGTGGCCTTGTACTGGTCGCCGTGGGCGTGACGGCCGATCACGATGGGCTTGGTCCAGCCCGGCACGTACCGCGGGATGTTGGAGCAGATGATGGGCTCCCGGAAGACGACCCCACCGAGGATGTTGCGGATCGTGCCGTTGGGCGAGCGCCACATCTTCTTGAGCCCGAACTCCTCGACACGGGACTCGTCGGGCGTGATCGTGGCGCACTTGACGCCGACGCCGTGCTGTTTGATGGCGTTGCCGGCGTCGACGGTGATCTGGTCGTCGGTCTCGTCGCGCTTGTGGATCGACAGGTCGTAGTAGAGGAGCTCCACGTCGAGGTAGGGCAGGATCAGCTTGTCCTTGATGAACTGCCAGATGACGCGGGTCATCTCGTCGCCGTCGAGCTCGACGACGGGGTTGGCGACCTGGATCTTGGCCATGGGGCGAAACCTCTGCGCTTGGTCGTGGTCGTGATCGTGCGGGTGTCCGGCCGAGGGGGAGCGGCGCACTTGTATCGGACTTGTACAGCCTAGGTGATCGCGCCTCGGGGACACAGCCGACCGTCCGCGCCCTCGGGCGCGCCTCACGGTACGTTTTCGCCGTCGCCCGACGGGTACGTCGCCGAGCGAGGCGTACCCAGAATGGGAGTCGCCGTGGCGTCATCGCGTTCGGGGGTCATCGCCCTCGTGCTGTTCGGACTGGTCGCCCTCGCGGCGTCCTCCGACTCGGGCTGCCAGGCGGGCACAGACGACGACGACGACTTCGACCTCCGCGGCGACACCGACGGCCTCTCCATATGTGACGGGGTCGTCGTGGTCGACTCGCCCTCGGGGCCGGTCCAGCTGCCAGGCGACACCGCGCTGTTCGGGTCGTCCGAGTCGGTCGACTGCGTGTTGGGCGACGGCGGCGGCGACGAGGAAGCGGTGGTCGCGCTGCAGACCGCGCTCGTGCGCTGCAACGGCCAGGACGTCGCGATCGACGGCGCGTACGGCTCCCAGACCGCGGACGCTGTGACCCGCGTCCAGGAGCAGGGCGGCGTGGCCGCGGACGGGACGTTCGATCCCGACACCCGGCTGGCGATGCAGTGGCCGACGGCGTCGGCGCAGACCACCTGTGTCGCCGGCGGCTCGCTGGGCGTCGTCGCCGAGGAAGCGGACTGACGGCGGCCGCCACCCTCCGATCCGAGGTGCCGGTGAGCGTCTTGCGAGGACCGGGCATTGGCGGAACCATGCCGCCCGGTGGACCGCATCCCGACCGACATCCCGATCGACGACCCCGGCGACCCGCGCATCGCCCACTTCGTCGGGCTGCGCGATCGCGAGCTGGCCCGCTTGGCGCCCACGGGCGAGCCGGGGGTGTTCATCGCCGAGGGCGACGTCGTGGCCGAGCGGGCGATCAGCGCCGGCTACCGGCTGCGCGCCGTGCTGGTCGACGCCACCCGCACCGATCCTCTCCCTCTCGGCATCGGCCCCGACGTTCCCGTCTACGCGGCCGCGCCGCCCGTGCTGCAACGGATCACCGGCCTCGGCGTCCACCGGGGCCTGCTCGGGTGCTTCGACCGCCGGCCGGCCCGTTCGGCCGGCGACGTGCTCGCCGGCGCCCGGCGGGTGGTCGTGCTGGAACGGGTGAGCAACCCGACCAACCTCGGCGTCATCCTGCGCTCCGCGGCGGGGCTGGGCATTGATGCAGTGCTGCTAGATCCCACGTGCAGCGACCCGCTCTACCGGCGCACCT
>JBKOXV010000083.1:0-6621 GCA_046725105.1 bacterium
GCCCCGGAGGCGGGGCACCACATGGTCGGCCCACGCGATGGTGAGGGCGTCACGCGAGGGCATCGGCCCGTCGGCGGCCGGTGCGGTCATGGGGGCGGGAGTGGGCGGCGGCGGGGCCGGCTCGCTTACCGGCGGGGGCGCTGGTGACGTCGCTGCGGTGCGTTGGACCCGGCTGCCGAGCGTGGCTCGACCAGTGGGGCCGACCGGCGCCGAGGTGGCGGATCCACTGGCGGCCGGCGACGCGGGTGGACCGCTGCGCTCGAGTCGTTCGATGCGGGCCAGGAGCGCGGCTGGCGAGGTATCGGCGTCTCGGTTGGTGAGCCGGACCAGCGCCACGTCGAGCAGCAGGCGCGGGTCGGGGGCGTGGCGGAGGTCGACGAGCGTCTCGCCCAGCACCTCCATGGCCCGCACCGTGGCGGCGGCGCCGAGCCGTCCGGCCTGATCGGCCACGGTGGCCGCCGCCCGGTCCGGGAGCTGCACCAGGTCGGGGTTCATGAGGGACAGGAAGCCGTCGCGCAGGTGGCTCACGAGGTGCTCGGTGAGCGTGCGGGCGTCTCGGCCGGCACCGACGGCAGTGGCGACGGCGGCCAGGGCCCGGCCCGTGTCGGCCTCGATGAGCGCCTCGGTGATCTCGTCGAGCGGCTCCTGCTCTTCGATCACGCCGCCCGCCGTGATGACCTGGTCGAGCGCCGACAGCGTGTCGCGGGCCGAACCGGCGCCCTGGCGCACCACGGCGTCGAGGGCCTCGGGCGAGACGGCCAGCCCGTCGGTGCTGGCGATGTCGCGCACCAGGTCCTCCAGCACCTCCGCCGGCAGGAGGTGGAACTCGAGGTGCTGGGTGCGACTGCGGATGGTGTCGCTGACCTTCTGGGGGTCGGTGGTGGCGAGCACGAACACGACGTGGCCGGGCGGCTCCTCGAGCGTCTTCAGGAGCGCCGCCTCCGCCGCCCGGGAGAGCATGTGCACCTCGTCGAGGATGTAGACACGGTTGCGGCCCGGCGTGGCCAGCATGGTGCGCTCGATGAGGTCTCGCATGGCATCGACGCCGTTGTTCGAGGCGGCGTCGAGCTCGTGGACGTCGAAGCTGGTGCCGGCGTCGACGGCGACGCACGAGGCGCATTCGCCGCACGGCTCGCCGTCGACCGGATGCTCGCAGTTCAGCACCTTGGCCAGGATCCGCGCCGCCGACGTCTTGCCCGTTCCCCGGGGCCCGCTGAACAGGTAGGCGTGGCCGACGCGGTCGTCTCGCACGGCGTTGCGCAGGGCGCGCACGACGTGGTCCTGGCCCCGCAGCTCGCTGAAGCGGCGCGGCCGGTACCGGCGGTAGAGGGACTGATAGGCCACCTCGGCGAGCCTATCGGCGGGGTGTGACACGACTCCCCGGCCCCCTCGCTGCCGCGGCCATCCCGCGACAATCGCGCCGCAATCGCGGGAGATTCCCCGCCCGTGGCGGCCCGCCGACCCCGCCGTCCTCAGCTCACGCGGGACCCCACGGCGCCGCCGACGACAGCGATGCGCTCGGCCGTCCAGGGACCGTCGGTGATGAGCACCAGGTGCTCCACGCCCATCGCGGCCATGGCGTCGCAGCGGGCCGACAGCGCGGCGCTGTCTTCGCCGACCTCGAGCCGGCCGCTCAGCGTGACCTCGATGTCGGACCGTGTCCGCCCCACGGCCGAACACGCCTCGGCCAGCACCTCCAGCTTGCGCCGAAGCGTGCGTCCCTCGTCCGGGATGTCGAAGAGATTGCAGGCGTCGGCATACCCGGCGACCAGGGGCAGCGTCCGGCGCTCGCCCATGCCGCCGATGAGGATCCGGGGGTGCGGGGTGCTCAGGGGCCGGGGACTGGAGATCGGCCGCTCGGCCCGGCGGCCACCGACCTTCACCGGCCGCTCGTCGCCGGACCACATCCGGTGCGCCAGCTGGAGCGTGTCCTCGAGCAGCTGGAACCGGGCCGGGGTGTCCTCGAACGGCAACCCCATCATGGCCGCCTCGTCCTTCCCGTAACCGGCGCCGATCCCCAGCCATGCCCGACCGCCGGAGAGCACGTCCAGCGTCGTGACCGCCTTGACCAGGAGTGCCGCAGGACGGATGGACGCCCACGTGACCATGGTCCCGAGCCTTACCCGCTCGGTCCGGGCGGCGAGGAACCCAAGCGTGGTGTAGGCCTCCAACATCGGGTCAGCGATGTCGGCGCCCGGGTCCATCTGCAGCAGGTGGTCCGGAACCCACACTGTGTCGACCCCGGCATCCTCGGCCCGGCGGGCCACGTCGGCGAGCCACAGGGGCAACGCCCACCCGTCGGGCGACGAGTACCGGGTGACGTTGATGCTGATGCGCATGGCAGTGTCACCCCGCTCGCGCCAGGCCGGGGGTTCTCATGCCATGTCGATCGCCGTGGCCATGATCGTTGTCGGCCCACAGCCGGCGCCGGTCGTACACGCGCCGCAGCACGTTGCGATAAACGAACCGCCCGGGGGCGGGCACCTCGCGCAGCACCGGTTCAGCCGTGTCCGCGTCGGCCTCGTCGAGCACCCACGTCAGGAACTCGGCGCGCTGGCGGGGTGGCCGCTTGCGCCGTTCGGTGCGCAGGAACTCGTGCCACTCGGCGTCGCTCAAGTGCTTCGACACGAGTGGGAGGGCGTCGCGCTCTTCGTGGTCGAGGTGCTGTTCGAGCGGGAGCGCCAAATCCTCGATGCTGGGGTGGGCGCCGCTCTCGATTGCGGCGTCGATGGACTCGAGGACTTCCGGGATCCGGGCGTGCTCGACGTACATGGCGTCGATGACTTCTTGGTCTTCCTGCCGTGTTACCCGCGAGGTCAACCGCGGCCAGAGGTCCTCGTCCTCGGCCTGGTGGTGGAACTCGAGCTCCTGCCGGAACAGATTCCATCCCTCGACGACGCCAGAGGGAAGCGGCCCGCCCTTGCGGGCGGCGCGTTGGAGCCGACCGAGGTCGCGCCGCATGGCGGCGTGCATGGTCAGCATGAACCCCACGTCGACAGGCTGGCTCCGATCGGTGCTGGGTCCGCTGGCCCGCCGGCGGGCTCTCACGACCGTCGCGCCGGCGACGAAGGCGGTGGCCGCCGCGGCGGCGCCGATCAACACTCGTCTGTTCATGGTTCACCTCCTGTACCTGCCGCCTTGGTTCCTGTTCCCGCTGGCCGGAAGGCGTAGACGCCTACGATCCGGGTCACGTCGCTGACCTCCTCCCTCGACACCGCCGTGCTGCGCATCGGCTACGAGGCGGACGGCCCCGCCGACGGGCCGCCCGTCCTACTACTCCACGGCTGGCCCGACGACGTCCGTTCCTTCGACCGCACGGTGCCGGCCCTGCACGCCGCCGGCTGGCGCACCTACCGGCCTTACGTGCGGGGCTTCGGCCCGACCGAGTTCCTGTCGGGCGACACCATGCGGTCGGGCCAGATCTCCGCGTTGACCCAGGATGTGCTCGACTTCGCCGACGCCCTCGGGCTGGAGCGGTTCGCCTTCATCGGCCATGACTGGGGCGCCCGCGTCGCCTATCTCCTCGGTGCCCTGACGCCCGGCCGAGTGACCCGGATGGCCGCTCTTTCCGTCGGGTGGGCTCTCGGCGACCTGCCCACGCCGCCGCTCGAACAGGCCAGCCGCTACTGGTACCAGTGGTTCATGGCGACGGAACGGGGCGCCCGGACCGTGCGGGATCACGGCGTCGACTTCGCCCGCTACCAGTGGCAGACCTGGAGCCCGCCGAGCTTCTACGACGACGCGGAGTTCTCGGCGACGGCGGCCTCGTTCGAGAACGCGGACTGGGCGGCCGTGACGCTCCACTCGTACCGGGTCCGTTGGGGCGAGGCCGAGGCCGACCCTGCCTACGCCGACATCGAGGCCTGCCGTCAGGCGGCAACCACCATCGCAGTTCCCACCCTCATGATCCAGGGGGGCGACGACCGGTGTTCGCTCCCGGCGTCGTCGGAGCACCAGGAGCAGTACTTCACGGGCCCGTACCAGCGGGCCGTCGTCGACGGCGTCGGTCACTTCCCAACGCGCGAGGCCCCCGAAGCCGTCAACGCCCTCCTCGTCGACTTCCTCGCCGACTGAGCCGCCGCCAGTCGGCTGATTGGCGCGAATTTCCGCACGTACGCCGAGTGTCCGCCGGGTGAGGTAGCGGCCGAGTTGGCTGTGGCACACGGCAGGTTCCGCTGAAGGCTGCTGCCTCCCGGCCCTGACCTGGTTCACGGGCTGCCGTTGCACAGGACCCGACCGCCACCTCACCCGGCGGACGGAGGATCAGGGTAGTGGTCGGCTACCCTCGATGCACTCGCGACGAGGGCGCCCTCGGAGGGATGCGAGAGCGGACGAATCGGCACGCCTGGAGAGCGTGTGTGGGGCAACCCACCGTGGGTTCGAATCCCACTCCCTCCGCTCCTACATTGGCCGCCGTGGACGATGCCGCCGCCATGGAGGTGGCCCTCGCCGAGGCGGAGGCGGCGCTGGCCCACGACGACGTGCCCGTCGGCGCCGTCGTCGTGCGGGACGGCGTGGTGATCGCCCAGCGCCACAACGAGCGCGAGCGCCGGCAGGATCCGACGGCACACGCCGAGATCCTCGCCCTGCAAGACGCCGCCCGCTCTCTCGGATCGTGGCGGCTCGACGACTGCACTCTGGTCGTCACCCTGGAGCCATGTGTGATGTGCGCCGGCGCCGTGCTGTCGGCCCGCATCGGGCGCCTTGTCTACGGCGCCGCCGATCTCAAGGCCGGCGCCACGGCGTCGCTCTACAACGTGGCCGCTGATCCTCGCCTCAACCACAACCCGCCGGTCACCCACGGAGTGCTGGCCGACCGCGCTGCGGCCCTGCTGACCGCGTTCTTCACCGATCGCCGGGTCTGACCCGCAGCGCCCACCCCACCGCCACCAGCCCCACCACCGCCAGCACGGGGTAGAGGTTGCCGGTGAGGTGCTGGATGCCGTGCCATGCCAGCTCGCGGCCGTCCCGCCTCGGCACCCGCCAGATGAGCCCTTGGGGCAGCACCGCCAGCCGGGGGTCGGAGCGACCGTCGTCGCCGATCCGTCCGAACCACGCCCACGTCAAAACCACGAGCCCGGCGAGCACGGGCGGCGCCCATCCGAGCGGACGCCGGAGGATCCGGTCGGCGAGGAGCACGAGGACGAGCGCCACCCACACCCAGTGGTGCGACCAGGAAATCGGCGACACGAGCAGCATGGTGAGGGCCGTGACGACGACAGCGAGCAGTTCGTCACCGGCCCGATGGGCTCGTACCGCCAGCCACAGACCGGCGACCACCACGATGATCGCGACGAGCACGTAGAGGCGGTCGGCGGCCGTGCTCTCGTCGAGCAGCCGGAGCAGCACGCCCTTGAGCGACTGGTTGCCGACGTAGGACTGGCCGATCTTGTCGCCCACGAGGAAATCGCCGCCCCAGTACTGGCGCGCTGCGCTCGGCGCCGTGATGAACCCGATGGCGACCGTGGCGGCGAACGTGGCGACGGCCGTCAGGGCCGCTCGTCGGCGGCCGGTCAGGAAGAGGTAGACGACGAACAGGGCCGGCGTGAGCTTGAGGCCGACGGCCAGCCCGAGGGCGACGCCCTTCCACGGCCGGTCGTCACGCAGGTGAAGGTCGTAGACCACCAAGGCCAGCACGATGAAGTTGATCTGCCCGAAGAGAAGGGTCTGCTGGACGGGCTCGAGCCAGAGGGCGACGGCGGCCACGGCCAGCGTGAGCCCGGCCCGCTCGATCGACGCCCGCCGACCGGCCATCCCCCACGCCCACCAAATCGACGCCACGAGGGCGGCCAGACCGACGCCGGTGAAGACCTGGCGGGCCAGGTCCCAGTCGATGCGGGTGAGGGGGATGAAGGCAATGGCGGCGAAGGGCGGGTAGATGAACGGCAGAGCGAAGCGTCCGAGGCCGGCGTCGTACAGCACGGAGGAGTGGTGCAGGAACGTCGACGCGCCGTCCCGGTACACCTCGAGGTCGATGAGCTCCCAGGCGTCGACCCGGTCGAGGGCGACGATGATGTACGCCCGCAGCGACCACACGAAGGCCACGCCGCCGACGGCGAGCGCCGTCCACCTCCAGGTCCGGTCCACGCGGGCCGGTATCACCCGTTCGTTCGCTAACGTTTCCGCCCCGGAAGGATGCCAGAGTGGACGAATGGGACGGCCTCGAAAGCCGTTGAGGTCTTCGGGCCTCCGTGGGTTCGAATCCCACTCCTTCCGCAGGCTGGTGTTGCGGCGTAGCGGGGAGTAACGCCGAGCCCGTCTGGTAGCGCTCTGAGCAGCACAAACGTCCGACTGATGCCAACGCGTGGCAACGCGTGCCAACGAGCGGTACTCCCGCGGTTACTCCCGGTTGCTCCCGCCGAGGGGCACGATTGGAGCGTGCCGAAACGGCCTCGGGGCAAGCGCGTGGGGGCGTTGACGGGTCCTCTATGGCGTCTGGCAAGGGCGCCAACGGAGAGGGCGGCGAGCGCTGAGGCGGCCATGGCGAGCCGATCGCCAGCGTGCAGGGCGCCCGCGAATACGTCTCGTGCCGCCTCGTGGTGAACGTTGCTGCCATCGAGAGAGCAGATGAGGACTCCGGCGTCGAGATGGATCAGTCCCACTCGGCCCGCGGCTCACAGC
>JBKOXV010000264.1:0-8511 GCA_046725105.1 bacterium
GTTCCAGGACGGCGGTGCGTTCGCCGTGCTCCGGCTAGTACACACCACAACGACGGCCACCTGTGTGCTGGTGGCGACCTACCAGACTGCCGAACCGACCGCGGAGGAGGCGGGGTCACAATGACGACATCGGAGCCGAACGATTGGGCCGCGCCCAGGGATCGTCGGGACGTAACGGCCGACCTCTCCTGGATGCTGTGGACGGCGCTGGGGATCGGCGGAATATGGGTCGCCGTCCTACTAATCAGCCTCTTTGCCCCGGATCTCGTCTCCGGCTCGGAGCAAGAACATTTCCCGCTCGCCGCGTTCACGGCATGGTTCTGGGGTGGAATCGGCACCATGGTCTTCCTGTGGGCGATAAGCCGGGTTCGGGGGACCGCGCTCTGGCGGCCGATGCGGATCGGGTTGTCGGCCGTGACGCTCGCGCTCTGGACGCGGCCACGGTCCTCGCCATCGCCCTGCCCACCGTCGAGACCGGGACCGATCCGACGCAGATCCCCTTCGCCGCCGTGTTCGCACCCATCGCCGCGACGATGCTCACCGCGCTCGCGGGGGTCGTCAGCAGCGTGTTCCGCCGAGGCCCGAAGGGCGGGTAGCTCGGCAACGCACCGCTCGTCCCCGACACCTCATGATCGACTTGACAGCGATTACCTGCATAGTGCCGCGGTCGGGGCGGTGTCAGTGTGGGTAGGCGCATGGTATCCGTGGGTTGATCTCGTTGCGGAAGCGTTCGATGCGGCTGGCGACCTGGCGCATGCCGTGGGTGTGTTCAATCCGGTCGAGGTACAGGCATTGGGCGGCGAGGGTGTCGAGGTCGACGGTGCAGTAGATGGCCATCAGCGGGGTGACGAACAGGGTGCTGCCGCCGGTGCGCCGGCTGAACTGGACGTCGCCGAAGGCGCGAGTGGCACATACCTTCGTCGACAGCTCGGAGGACTACCTTCACTTCGTTGTCCAGACGCCCTTCGTCCGAGGCGACAAAGTCGATCTCGATGGTTGATGTCGTGTGTGGAGACGTGACCCGGGCAGCTGGGACTGGTCTCGCCTCACCGGCGGTGGCCGTCGGCAGGTGCCGCTGGAGGGTCGCCGGCCTGCGGCCGAGCGGCAACGTAGCTGGCCCAGTCGCGGCCGGCGGCGCGGGTCCACCGGACGGTCGAAGTCGCTGTACGCATCCGTGCGTCCAGCACCGGGAAGGTGTCGGACCTCTCCGCCCACGGCCACGTCCCGATCGACAAGGCCAGCAGCAAGTAGTCACGCGCGTCCGCGACCACCCGCAACCCGGCCGCCCCATTCCTGCTCGCGCAAGACGTACTTTTGGACCTTGCCTGTCGAGGTCTTGGGCAGTTCACGGAACTCGACGGCCACGGGTGCCTTGAAGTGCGCGATGCGCTCGCGGCAGAAGTCGATGATCTGCCGTTCGGTCGCCTCGTGGCCGGCGGCCAGCTTCACGAACGCCTTGGGCCGCTCGCCCCATTTCTCGTCGGGAATCGCGATGACCGCGCACTCGAGGACGGCTGGGTGGCTGCCGACGGCGTGCTCGACCTCGATCGTGGAGATGTTCTCTCCGCCGGAGATGATGATGTCTTTCTTGCGGTCGCGGATCTCGATGTACCCGTCAGGGTGCATCACGCCGATGTCACCGGAGTGGAACCACCCGCCCGTGAACGCGGCCGCCGTCGCGTCGGGATCGTCGAAGTAGCCCGCCATCACGTTGTTGCCGCGCATCACGACCTCGCCCATAGTCTCCCCGTCCCGCGGGACATCGTTCATCTCGACGTCGACGACGCGGATAAGGTCAGCGACGACGTTGTGCACGCCCTGGCGAGCGAGCAGCTTCGCCTGTTCGGCATCCGGCAGGCTCTTCCACTCCGGCTGCGGTTCGCACACCGTGTACGGGGCGTAGGTCTCGGTCAGGCCATAGACGTGCACCGGTGTGAAGTTCAATGCGGCCATCTTCGCCAGCAGCTTGGGCGACGGCGGGGAACCGCCGATCGTCACCGTGAGCCCTCGCTCCACACGATGCGCAGCGGGGTGGGTGACGACGCCGAGATGAACGGTGGGCGCCGCGTTGTAATGGGTGATTCCCTCACGGTCGATCAGCCCCCAGATCGACGCCGGCTCGACCTGGCGCAGGCACACGTGACGGGCACCCATCGCAGTCACCGCCCAGGTGAAGCACCACCCGTTGCAGTGGAACATCGGCACCACCCACAACTGCACCGAGTCCGGGCGCAGGTGGGACTCGAGCGCCTCCATCAGCGCGTTCAGGTACGCGCCGCGGTGGGTGTACATCACGCCCTTCGGACGCCCGGTCGTGCCGGAGGTGTAATTGATCGAGATCGTCTGCTCCTCGTCCGCGATCGGGACCTCGAAGCGCTCAGGCGATCCACCCGCCAGGAACTGTTCGTACGGATCACCCGCCGTCCCTGTGTCGTCGATGCGGACCGTCGGGACACCCGACCCTTCGACCAGATGAGCGAGCTCATGATCGACGAACACGATCCGGGCTCCGGAATGATCGAGAATGTACGCGACCTCGTCGCGGTTCAGGCGTGTGTTGATTGCCACCAGCACCGCACCTGCCGCCGGCACCCCGTAGTGGGCTTCCAGCAGCGCCGGGATGTTCGGCGCCAGGAACGCCACCCGCTCGCCCGGCTCGATTCCCTCGGCGGCCAGCGCCGAGGCGAGCCGGTTGACGCGTTGCTCGAGCTCACGGTAGGTGATCCGCCACTCGCCGTGGACCACGGCGACCTTGTCCGGGAACACGTACGCGCTGCGGCGCAGGAAGCTCACCGGTGAGAGCTCCGTCCGGCAGACCTTCTCGGTCGCTGGTCTTGCAGGGGCAGTGATAGCCATGGTCGCCTCCGATGATGTCGCCCTTGGCGCGGCGTCGATGCTGCGCCGGTCATCGGAAACGTACGGTTGGCATGGCGCTCGCCCCAGGCGCATTGACCACGCATCGGCCCACGCGTTACCTACGCAAACGGCTGCGTCGGCGAGCGGCGGACAAGGAGGGCTACTGCCCTGCGGCCGGCGCCGGCCGCCGGTCGGCGGCCTCGGGCGCCAGTCCAAGCTCGATAAGGAGCCGGCGAGCCGCCTCCCGGTGCGCAGCAGCGCTCGGTTCATCACCTTGCTCAGCCGAGAGCCCTGCCAGCGCGAGGTGCGTACGCGCCACGTCAAAGCGCGACCCGGTCTTTTCGAACGTGGCCAGCGCCTCGCTCAGCCAACGCCGCCCCTCGCCGATATCCGCCTCCGCGCGGGCGATGTGGCCAAGTGCGCGCTGCGCCAGGCCGACCGCCCAAATGAACCCGATGTCGAGGCTGGTTTGGAGTCCCAGCGTCGCCTCCTCGTTTGCCCGAACCGGATCTCCGGCCATGAGGTGGGCCTCGGCCAGCCAGCCCCTGAACCAGCCCACGAGCCTCGAGTACCGCATCCCGGCAAGCAGCTCGATCGAGCGCCCGATCAGTGCGATTGCCCGCTCCGCGTCGCCATGCTCGAGGTAGGCGTATCCGGTCCAGCCGAGCGAGAAAGCATTGTTGAGCGGATCTGGTGAGAGCTCGATGCTGCGGTGGCCCCAGTCGATGGCGTCCTGCCCGTCGCCACGGGTGGCCGAGAACCAGGCGCGGTTCCACGCCGCGTAGCTCTGCAGGCGATGATCGCCGAGCTGCTCGCCGATCGCGAACCCACCCGCCGCGCACTCCAGCGCCTCGTCCAGCTGGCCCATGAAGTAACGGTTGATGCCCTGCCAGCACAGCGACTGTCCCAGCCACCAACGCGCACCCTTCGGCTCCAGGTACTCGACAGCGCGGCGGCCGTGCTCGAGCCCGTCCGCAAACCGGGCCACCCACATCGACTCCTTGCACAGCACGTAGTGGCCCTTACCGCAGGTCTCCGCGTCGGCGGCGCGCTCGGCGTGCGAGATCGCACGCTCGCAACAGGCGACCGCCTGCCGGGAGTCACCGAGATGGCTGTGTGCGTGCGCAAGCTCGAAGAAAAATCGTCCTGCCAGTCGATGGTCATCGAGTCGCTCCATCCGCGAGTGGTTGCGCTCGAGCAACTCGACGGTGTCCGCGAACCGGCCGAGGAAGTAGTAAGAGCCGCCCAGCTGCACGGCCAGTTCGACCAGGCGCCGGTCCTGCTCTCCGGCCGGCAGGCGTACCACGTGTTCGAGCGCTTCCTCGATCGCCCGCGCGGCATCGCTGTGCGCGTGCATCCCCGCCGCGCGATCGGCGAACAGCCTCAGGTACTCGATCGCCTTGGGCGCCTCGTCCGTCTTCGAGTAATGATGGGCGAGGCGATCGTAGACCTCCTCCAACCGTTCGGCGTACAGCGACTCGATCGCCCGCCCGGCAGCCGCGTGCAGCGCGCGCCGGCGACCCTCCAGCAGCGTCTCGTAAGCCACGTCCTGAGTGAGCGCGTGCTTGAACACGAACCCTCGATCCGGGCCGGCCTGCTCGTAGACGAACTCCAGGCTCTGCAGTTCCTGCAGTTGCTCGGCGAGCCCGGCCGGTTCCGACCAGACCCTCTCCAGCAGCCGCAGCGGAACCTCACGTCCGAGCACCGAAGCGGTCTGCAACACCCGCCGCGGCATGTCCGGCAGCCGATCGATGCGGGCCATCAGGACGCCCTGAACCGTGTCGGGCACGAGCGTGTCGGCGGCTTCTTCGCCGTACTCGAGCGCCGCGCGCGCCAACTCCTCCAGGAAGAACGGGTTACCCTCGGCGCGCTGCAAGATCACTCGTGCCAGCGCCGCAGGCACCCGGTCGGTGCCGAGCACCGAGCGCACAACGCTGAGGCTGTCCCGCGGACCGAGTCGGCGGAGCGCGAGCTGGGTCACGTACGAGTGCTCGCTCCATGGCGGCCGGTAGCCGGGCCGCCAGGTACACAGCAACAGGACCGGCGCTCCCGCCAGACTCTCGGCCAGCGAAGTCAGGTACTCCTCCGACGAGCGGTCGATCCAGTGCAGGTCCTCGATCACGATGATCAGCGGGCGCCTCCGGCTGCCGTGCAGGCTCCAGGCCCGGAGCGTCTCGAACATCCGCGCCTTGATCGCCTCCGCGCTGAGCCGCTTCAGAGCCGGTACCCGTTCCCCAAGACCGAGCAGATGGAGTACGTAGGGCACTTGTGCGTCGGCGTTCAGCCCGACCTCCTGGAGCCCGAAGCGAACCTTCTCGGCCACCACGTCGGGCGCATCGCCTTCCACGATCCCGCAGTTGGCCCGGACCACATCGACGATCGGCAGGTACGGGACACCGCCGGCGTACGACAGGCAGCGGCCCTCCAGGTACGAGACCGGTCGATCGCCGAGGTTGCGCCGGAACTCGTACACAAGGCGTGACTTGCCGATTCCGGGCTCCCCGACGACACCCACCACCTGGCCGTGCCCGGCCTCGACCTTGGCCAGGGGCCCGCGCAGCGCCGCCAGCTCGCCATCGCGGCCGATGAGCTCACTCAGCGGCCGTCGCGCACTGAGCTCGCCTGACACCCCCACCTGGTCGAGCACGTCGTGCAGCGTTCTCATCTCCAGATCGCGCCCCACGAACCGGCTCAGGGGGCGCGCCCCGAGCCCTTCGATCGGCGAGCGTCGGGGCCCCACCCCGGCGACCCGGAACATCTCCACCGGCCCGTCGATGCCCGGTATCGGTACCCGCCCGAGCCCCAGCAACCGCACGTACCCGGTCACCAACCGCGCGGTGGCGGGACCGATCACGATCGTTCCCGGCTCGGCCTGCTGCTGTAAGAGGCCCGCCACCGTCGTCGTTTCCCCCACCGCGCTCACGCGTCGGTCTGCCCCGGCGCCCAGTTGGGCAACCGCCACCAGACCGGTGTTCAGGCCGGTCCGCACCGTGTGCCGGAAGCGCTCGCCGAGCGCTCGCTGGAGCCCCAGCGCCGCGAGCACGCCCCGCCGGGCATGATCCTCGTACGCCACCGGCACACCGAACAGCGCCACGAACCCGTCATTCAAGAAGCTGCTGATCGTGCCTTCGAAGCGTCGCACCTCCGCCACGGCCTGCTCGAAGAACGAATCGAGGAAGCTCAGCATCCCCTCGTGCCCCAGGCCCCGGACGAGCGCCGCGGGGTCGGCCAGCCGACAGAACAGCACTGTGGCCTGCTTGTGCTCACCCTCGGCGGCGCCGATACGCTGGGGAGTCGCTGGCGCCACGACGGGAGTCTGGCGCGGGGCCGTGTACGCCCCTGCCGCCGCCGTCCGTGAGGCCCCACACGCACCGCAGAATCGATCAGCCGGATCGCCGAAGGTGCCGCAGGCCGGACATGCCGCCCCGAGCGGACAGCCACATTCGACGCAAAAGCTAGCCTCGGCGGCGTTCTCATGCTCGCAGCGGCCGCACCGCCGTGTCCCCGCTCTGGCCGCAGGCTCGCCGGATTTCGGTTGCCGCTGCCCGGCCGCGACGAACGACACTCGGTCGTCCGGCGCAAGCTCAAGCGCCTCCACGAGGCACCGCAGCGTGTGGAAATGCGGAAAACGGCGGACGCCCCGTTCAAGATCAGCGATCCCTCGCGCGCTGAGACCGGCGCGATCCGCCAACGCCTCCTGCGTCAATCCCGCCGCAATCCGGTACCGACGCAGCAACGCCCCGAAGCTCCCAGCCCCATCGGCGCTCATGGCCATCCTTCGTTGACTACGCCCTCGGTGCCGTGCAAGGCCGCTACCCCACGGAGCAACCCTACACGGGCTAGCTGCACAAACCGTCTGGTAGCTCGGGCGGGACGAGGACCTAGGCGACCGGAAGCACACGGTCAAGCGGGCCAAATACGCGCGACCGGATGTTCGGCCAGTCGATACCTACGTATACGGCGGCCAACTGCGATGACGGCTGTCGGCACGGCGCGCTGTCCCGAAGCGGCGTCGGCTGGGCCCGTCACGAGGTCCGGGTCGGCGAGTGGCGCGATCTTCCATCACCTCGGCCCTCGCGACATACCTGCGGTGATCCAACGAGCTTGATCCACAACAGTTGACCGGCTAACGTTGTTAGCCGTACCGTGTGGCTAACACCGTTAGCCACGGAGGTCCCAATGCCCAAGCAGCTCCGCACCGAGATCCACATCGACGCCACGCCCGAGCGGGTCTGGCAGGTCCTCACCGATTTCGCGGCCTATCCGCAGTGGAACCCATTCATGACCCGGGCCAGCGGTACGCCGACGCCGGGTGAGCGGCTAACCATCCACATGCAGCCCGAAGGCGGGCGCGCTATGACGTTTCGGCCCACCGTGCGTGAAGCGGTTCCCCCGCACCGCCTCCGCTGGCTCGGCCACCTGCTCCTGCCCGGGATCTTCGACGGCGAGCACAGCTTCACCATCGAGCCGCTCGACGGCGGCGGCGTCCGCCTGGTCCAGCAGGAGGACTTCCGCGGGATCCTCGTGCCGCTGCTCGCCACGTCCCTGGACCGGCGCACTCTACCCGCCTTCGAGCGAATGAACCAGGCCCTGAAGCAGCGTGTGGAGCGCACGCACGACACCGCTGCGCATGGCTGAACCGCTCACCACACGCGCCCGCGAGATCGTCGCGGCCGCCCGCGAGCTGCTCGATGAGCACGGCGCCGACGCCTTGACGATGCGCCGGCTCGCCGAGCGGCTCGGGATACGAGCGCCGTCGCTGTACAAGCACCTGCCCGACAAGGCCACCCTCGAGGCCGCGGTCATCGCCACCGGCCTGGAGGACCTCGCCCAAGCCCTGGATCAGGCCCGGCACGCCACGGCCGAGCCGATGGTCGCGCTGGCCGCGGCCTACCGCGCGTTCGCCCTGACCCATCCCCACCTGTATCAGCTGATGACCAACCGACCACTGCCCCGCGAGCACCTACCCGCGGGCGTCGAGGACCGCGCCGCCGCACCCGTTCTGCAGGCGGTAGGGGACCCGACACGCGCCCGGGCGTTCTGGGCCTTCGGCCACGGCATGGTCTTACTGGAACTCGCCGGCCGTTTCCCGCCGGACGCCGACCTCGACGCTGCCTGGCGAGCGGGAGTCACCGCCTTCCAGCCGAAGGACTGACCCGCCCAAATTCCAGAACCAGCAGATCGTAGGGGATGTCCCTGACAGCCGCCGGTAACTGAGGAGGTGGGCCGAGCTGGGTGCCGTCGGGAAGCCGCCACACCCGCACCGTGCCGTCGCCGCTACCGCCGCCGCTGACGACGATCGGGGTGCCGTCGGGCAGCGCCGCCACCGCCACCGCAGCGACGGCAAGGCCCGATCCCGAGCTGACCGCACCGAGTACCGCGAGCTGCGCGGCGCCACCGTAGATCAATCACGTGCCGGCCCAGGCCGCCAACCGTTCGTCCTGTCCGGCCACCGTCGCGCCGACGACGGCCGCGAACGGCGCGTACCCACGAGCATCGATGGCGTTCATGCTCGTCCTCGAGACGCTGTCGCCGATCGAGCGCGTCGTCTTCGTCCTGCGCGAGGCGTTCGATGTCAGCTACGACGAGATCGCGGCCGCCATCGACAAGAGCCCCACAGCCGTCCGCCAGATCGCCCACCGCGCCCGCCAGCAC
>JBKOXV010000152.1:0-8759 GCA_046725105.1 bacterium
GCGGGGAGGCCCAGGGCGGCGTAGCGGCGGCGGTCGTCGTCGGTGAGGCTGCGGTTGGGTTGGTCGAGGAACAACAGGTCTTCACCCTTGACGTTGAAGACGAGAGCCTTGGTGTTGGTGGCCTCGGCGCCGAGCACACCCGAGCAGAACAGGCTGTAGAGCAGGAACGTGGCGTAGCTGGTCTTGGTGGCCACTCCACTGATGCCGGAGATGTTGACGTGGGCGCCGCGAGTGCCGTCGAGGAACTCCAGGTTGGCGTACAACGGCTCGCCGTCACGGCCGAGCCCGATGGGGAGCCGCGCCGCCATCCGATCAAAGAACAGTGCCGTGTCGCGCTCCGCACCGGTGGCGCGGCGCACCGGCGTCCCCGGCAGCGGAGGGACGTAGAGCTCCGGCTCGACGCGCGTGGTCATGACCTCGGCCGTCTCGAAGGTCTGAGCCGGCAGGACGCCGTCAGCGATCAGAAAGACGTCGGAGCCGAAGCGTGCTCCTTCGTGCACGGCGCGCACCTCGGTGACGAGCCCCGACAGCGAGACGGCACCGACGCCCGGGACGTCCCGTTCGGTGACGACCACGTCATCGAGCTGGAGCCACGCGCCCGGGCCCACGCCGACCCGGAACACCATCGGGGTGGCGTCCTCGCTCCCCAAGACCCGGCCGACCGGTTCCTCCATCTCCCGTCCGACCCTAGCGACGGGCCCGCGCCCGGGCGGGGAACCCTGCCCTCGCCTCTCCCTTCCCGGACCACCCCGCTACCGTCGGCTCGGTATGAGCGAGCCGATCCCCACCGAGCACCTGACGGTCCTCGGCCAGCCGGTCCGCACGCCGATCGCCCACGTCGAGTGCTTCGCGGCGCCGCCGGGATGCACTCGGGTGAAGTTCACCTCCGACGAGCTGGCGTCGCTGTGCCCCGTGACGCGCCAGCCCGACCTGTCGAGTGTCATCATCGACTACGAGCCCGGCGACTGGTGCGTCGAGTCGAAGTCGCTCAAGCTCTACCTGTGGTCGTTCCACGACCGCCCGGTCTTCGCCGAGGCCCTCGCCGTAGAGATCGCCGACGAGATCATGTCGACGGCCCACCCCAGCCGCGTCGTCGTCACTATTACCCAGCGGCCGCGCGGCGGCATCACCGTCGAGGCAACGGCCACCCGCCTGGCCGCCGAACGCCCGTGAACCGGCCCTACCGCATCACCTTCGTCTGCCTCGGCAACATCTGCCGCTCCCCCATGGCCGAGTCGGTGCTCACCCGCCGGCTGGCCGAGGCCGGCCTCAGTGCGGACATCGAGGTCGACAGCGCCGGCACCGGCGGCTGGCACGTGGGCGACAGCGCCGATCGCCGAGCCGTGGCCGCGCTGCACCGCCGCGGCTACCACACCGTGCACCGGGCCCGGCAGTTCCAGCGGTCCGACTTCGCCGCCCACGACCTGATCGTGGCCCTCGACGAGGACAACGCCCGCGACCTGCACCAGCTCGCCCCCGACGCCGACGCCGCCGCCAAGGTCCGCCTGCTGCGGTCGTTCGATCCCGACACCGACGGCGATCTCGCCATCCCGGACCCGTACTACGGGACGGACCACGACTTCGAGCGCGCCCTGGACCTCATCGAGGCGGCGTGCTCCGGACTCGTGGACTGGGTGCGCGACGAGCTGGCGTGATCGAGGACGCCCTGGGCGCCGCCGTCGTGGCCCGGCGGGCCGTCGGCGGAGGTGACGTCGGGCGCGCCGAACGGCTCACGCTGGCCGACGGCCGAACGGTGTTCTTCAAGACCCGCGCTGGCGCACCGCCCGACTTCTTCACGGTCGAGGCCGACGGGCTGCGCTGGCTGGCCGCCGCCGACGCCGTGGCGGTGGCCGGCGTGGTGGCCGTCGACGAGACCGGCCTGGCCCAGGAGTGGGTCGACGAGGGCGACGTCACGACGGCGGCCGCGGAGACGTTCGGTCGCGACCTCGCCGGTCTCCACCGGGCCGGCGCTCCGCAGTTCGGCGGGCGGCGAGACGGGTACATCGGCCGGCTGCCGCTCGACAACCGGTCGGCCCCCGATTGGCCGGCGTTCTGGTGGACCCGACGGCTGGAGCCGTATCTCCACCAGGCCGTCGACCGGGGGAACATCGACGCCAGCGCCGTCGCCGTGTTCGACCGGCTGGCGGCGGACCTGGGCCAGCTGGCCGGACCGCCGGAGCCACCGGCGCGCATCCACGGGGACCTGTGGACGGGCAACGTCCTGTGGGGCGCCGACGGCCAGGCGTGGCTGATCGATCCGGCCGCCCACGGCGGGCACCGCGAGACCGACCTGGCGATGCTGGCGCTCTTCGGCCTGCCCCACCGGGTCATCGTGCCCGCCTACGACGAGGCGTGGCCGTTGGCGGCCGGCTGGCAGGAACGCGTCGGCCTGCACCAACTGCACCCGTTACTGGTCCACGCGGTGACGCACGGCCCGGGGTACGGGCACCGCGCCGTCGAGATCGCCCGTCGGTACGTCGGCTGACAACCGCGACGCCGACGCGTCAACCAACCGAGCGCGAGCTCACCGGCATCTCGGCGGGGTTGTCGCCGACGGGCTCGTTCAGGCCCCAACTGACGATGTGCCGAGGACGGAGCCGGATGAACTGCTCCACGAAGTTCGGGAAGCGCGGGTTGATCGTGCTGCCCCCCGTCTCGTGGATCTCGGCGTCGCCCCGGATCTCGAGGGCGTGGGCCTCGGGTGGATCGAAGTCGTCGACCAGCAACGTGATCCTGGCGTTCCTGGCGGCGTCCCGCCACTTCTTGCCGGCGGCGAAGTCGATGCCGCCGATGTCGACAGAGTCCTCGTCGGCGTTGTAGCGGTATGTGAGCGGGACGACGTGCGGGCGTCCGTCCGGCCCGATGGTGGCCAGGCGGGCCAGCGTCACCCGACCCATGTAGTCGATCTCAGCCTGTGTGAACACGCTCATGGCGCGCATCGTACGATCGACGCCCCGTGGCGCCCGGCCCTCCCACACTGACGATGCGGGCCCGCAACCGCGCCCTGCTGGCGCGCCAGCAGCTCTTGGAGCGAGCGGCACGACCGTTGCCAGGCGTCCTGGAGCAGATGGCCGGCCTCCAGGCCCAGTACGCGCCATCGATGTACATCGGGTTGTGGAGCCGCATGGCCGGCTTCGAGCGCCAGCACCTGACCGATGCGCTGGAGGCGCGCCGCGTCGTGCAGGGCACGCTCATGCGGGTCACGATCCACCTGGTCTCCGCCCACGACTACTGGCCCATCGCCGTCGCCGTCCGGGAGGCCCGGCGGCGGTGGTGGCAGCGAGCCCACGGGCCTCGGCCCGAGAAGGAGTTGGTGGCGGCGGCCGAGCGGGTCCGGCAGCGGCTGGCCGACGGTCCGGTGCGGCGCACCGAGCTCGAGGCGCTGGTCGGGAGGGATCTGATCGACGCCGTCGGCCTGTGGGTCGACCTCGTGCGGGTACCGCCGTCCGGTACATGGGAACGGCGCCGCGCCGACCTGTTCGGGCTGGCTTCGGACTGGATCGCACCGGTCGACGTCACCGTGGAGGAGGGTGTCGAGCTGTTGGTGCGGCGCTACCTCGGCGGGTTCGGACCGGCGACCCCGAACGCCATCGCCACGTGGGCCGGCCTCGGGCTGGACGACATCGCGCCGGTGCTGGCCCGCCTCGACCTGCGGCCCTTCCGCGACGAGGACGGCCAGAAGCTGGTCGACCTTCCCAGCGCGCTGCGGCCGGATCCCGACACGCCGGCACCCGTCCGCTTCCTGCCGACGTGGGACGCCACGCTGATCGGTCACGCCCGCCAGTCGGGCGTGTTGCCCGAGGAGCACCGCATGCGGATCTTCGATACGAAGTACCCGCAGTCGTTCCCCACGTTCCTCGTCGACGGGGCGGTGGCCGGCACGTGGAAGTACGCCGGCGGCCGGATCGAGCTGCAGTCCTTCGGCCAACTGTCGAAGACGGTGCGGGCCGAGTTGGAGGCCGAGGCCGAGGGCCTGGCCCGCCTCCACGCCTGAGATGCCGGGCGAACTGAACCGAGTTGACACCCGTTACGACGCATATCGCGGTTCAGTTCGCTGAGGCCTTCTCGAGGAGGTCGACCATGTCGGCGGCGTTGCGCACCCCGTAGTCCTCGTAGCAGTTGTTCATGAGAACGTGGACCTCACGGGCGTGCTCGGCCAGCTCCTGGAGCCGTGGCACCCACGAGCGCAGCTGGCGCCGGTCGTACAGGTATCTGAAGCGCTCGGCGGCCGTCGTGGTGTTGGCTTTCCAGGTGTCGTCGGCGCGGCCGTGGAAGCGCACGACGGCCAGGTCCGTGGTGGCGGCCGGCACCGGGCGCAGACCGCTCACCTTCGGCGCATCGACGGCGACGAGGGCGAGGTCGTGGTCCGACAGGAACCCCAGAGTGCGGTCGAGGTCGTCCTTCTCGAACCACCGGGGTGAGCGCAGCTCGACGCACGCCGGGATCTTCCCGAGACGCTGCCGGGCCAGCGACAGCTCGTGGCGGTTGTCGCGCTTGGGAGTGAACCACGGGGGGTACTGAAGCAGGACGGCACCGAACCGGCCGGTCTCGAGTAACGGGGTCAGCGAGTCGGCGAAGCGGCGCCACACTTCGTCGACGGCATCGGGCGGCAGATGGTGGGGGTACACGTTGCGCTTCTCCGCCGCTCCCGGCTCGAGGGCGTCGCGGATGTCGGGCCACAGCGTGTCGGGCTTGGAGGGGTGGCCGGTCATCAGCGAGTAGGCCTTGATGTTCATCCGGAATCCGGGCGGCGTGCGCTCGGCCCAGCCGGTGGCCAGCTGTTCGGACGGTGGGCGGTAGTACGTGCTGTCGGCCTCGACGACAGGAAAGCGGGCGGCGTAGAAGGCCAACCGCTCGGCCGCCGACATGGTCTTCTTCGGGTACCACTTGGTGTCGTTCACGAGGGTCTTGTCGGTCCAGGAGCAGGTCCCGACGCGCACCTCGGCGTTCCCCATGTGCAGCACCGGCCCCAACGCGAGCTCGTCGCTCATCCGCCCTGCATACCCGCCGTCGACCCACGAGAACCGCGCCATTCTTCGCCTGTGGCGCCCGTTGGGGCGGAAATCGCCCCGGACAGCGACACAGGCGGCGAGACCGCACCAGGACCGCCGCCGCCTCGGGCGGAGGCCCAGGTCAACGCCGGCCCGCCATCCATTCGGCGGCCCGAGGCGTAAGGGTTGGGGTCCGCCTTCGCGAGGAAAGGAGACCGACGTGACCGATCTCGCATCGATCCGCCGACCGCTTCACACCCTCCGCCGCGTCGCCGCCGTCGCCGCCGTCGTCGCCGTGGCCGGCACGGCTGCCGCCGCACCAGCCACCGCCGGTGCCAGCCACGTTCCGTTCTTCCCCGAGGTGGTGTCGCTACCGAACGGATGGCGCCCCGAAGGGCTCGTCATCGGCCGCGGCACCGACGTCTACGTCGGCTCCCTGGCCGACGGTGCCATCTGGAAGGGCAACCTCCGCACGGGGCAGGGCGATGTGTTCATCGCCGGTACGCCGGGCCAGGCCACGACCGGACTCGAATTCGAGTCCGCCCACAGCCGCCTCTGGGCGGCGGGGGCCGGCACCAGGACGGGCACGGTATACGACGCCCGGACGGGCGCCCTTCTGGGGGCGTACCAGTTCGCACCGGCCGGCAGTGGTTCGTTCATCAACGACGTCGTCGTGACGCGCGACGCCGCCTACTTCACCGACTCGAACAACGCCCGGCTGTTCGAGGTGCCGTTCGGTCCGGGCGGAGCCCTGCCGGACCCGTCGGCCGTTCGTGCCGTCCCTCTCACCGGTGAGTTCCCCACCACCACGCCGCCGACGCCGAACGCCAATGGCATCGAGACCACGCCCGACGGCGAGGCGCTGCTGGTCGTGCACACGGTGGCGGGCCAGCTGTTCCGGGTCGACCCCGCCACCGGCGTCGCCGCCAACGTGCCCCTGACCGGCGGCAGCGGCAACGTGGTCCGGGGCGACGGGATCGTGCGCCGCGGCCGCACCCTGTACGTCGTGCAGAACACGCTGAACCAGATCGCCGTCGTACGGCTCGACCGGGCCGGGACCACCGGTCAGATCGAGCGGACTCTCACCAACGAGCACCTGGATGTCCCGACGACAGCCGACCTGCTGTTCGGCGTGGGCCCGCTCTATACCGTGAACGCCCGGTTCGGCACCCCGCCGACGCCGGACACGCCGTACCAGATCGTGCGCGTCGGCTTCTGACCCGCCATGCAGTGGGCGTGACCTGCCCCGACCCGCGCCTTGGCTCGGCCCGTCCGCAGCGCCGGCTCGTCCGTCACCTGTTTCGCATACCTCCACCTGCCGTCCGGAGCCGGGTCAGAACGACCGGCGCTCGAGCTCGGTCAGGCCGAAGAACTCGCGCACGTAGAGCACCGCCGCGTCCTCGTCGAAGCGCTTGCATGTGAACAGAACGGTCGACATGAAGCGCGCCGCGCTCCACACGTAGAGGCTGATGCCCGAGTCGATCAGCGGGAGGAATGCGTCGAAGCCCTGATTCTCGGCGCGCCCCTTTCCTTCCGGCGCGAAGATCGCCGGCTGCCCGTAGCTGCGCAGGCCGAGGTGGGCAGCGATGCCCTGGAGGAACCGGTCGACCACGGCGGCGTCCAAATCGACGGTGAAGTACCCCTCGACGAGCAGCCGTTGGCGGACGATCTCCGGTGCGAATCCAGGCACCGACGCAGTCTCGCGTCGATTCCCCCGGTCCGACGACGAGCCGCCTGCATGAGCGTGACCGGACTCGAAGGCATCCACCCTGACGATCAGCACATGATCACCGCCTCCATGCGGATCCGCGCGCTCACCCTCCCCCGGCCGGCTCGTCCGTGCTCGATCGGTGGATCCGTTGTCACAGTGCTGATGTCTTCGACCTCGAGGAGCCTGCCAGGTGCCGTTGAGTGGATCGATCAGCACTGTCGGTGGCGTCGGCTCGAGACAGCCGCCCGGCGAACGGAACCCCGGCAAGCACCGAGGATCCCTGCATCCATCGGCGCCTGTGCAGTGGGCGTGACCGGACTCGAACCGGGGACCTCTACCGTGTCGAGGTAGCGCTCTAACCAACTGAGCTACACGCCCGTGAGCGGTTCAGCCTAGCTCAGCGCAGCCGGGTCGAGATGTCGTTGGCGAGCAGCCGGCCAGCTCGCGTCAGGACGACCCGGTCGCCGCGCCGCTCTACCAACGACTCCAGGGGCGCGGCGTCGAGGGCCGACGCCGGCACCCCGTCTCGCGTGCGGAGGGCGAGCTGCAGGCCTTCGAGGCGGCGCGTCCCGGCGTCGAGGATCTCGCCGGCCGCCTCGGGCGACTCGCCGGCACGCACGGCGGCGATGTACCGCTCGGGCGTCCGCACGTTCCACCACCGCCGCCCGGCTCGGTGCGAGTGGGCGGCGCAGCCGAACCCGAGGTAGTCACCCTGCCGCCAGTACAGGAGGTTGTGCCGGCACTCGTGGCCGGGTCGGGCCCAGTTGGATATCTCGTAGTTGTCCAGCCCGGCCGCCGTGAGGACGGCGTCGGCGATCTCGTACTCGGTGGCCTGGGTGTCGTCGTCGGGGTGCCGGGCCGGGTCGTCGGCCAGCGGCGTCCCGGCCTCGACGGTCAAGGCGTAGGCGCTCACGTGGGGCGGGTCGAGGGCCAGGGCGCCGTCCAGCGTTCGCCGCCAGTCGTCGAGCGACTCGCTGGCGGCGCCGTAGATGAGATCGAGGTTGAACGCCGCGAAGCCGGCTTCGCCGGCCAGGGCGACGGCGCGCCGCACGTTCGCCGGGTCATGGGTACGACCGAGCGCCGCCAGCACGTGCGGCACCATCGACTGCACCCCGAGGCTCAGGCGGTTCACGCCGTGAGTCCGGTACGTCGCCAGCAGCTCGGCGGTGACCGTGTCCGGGTTGCACTCCACCGTCACCTCGGCGCCGGCAGCCAGCGGGACGGCGTCGAGCACGGTCATCAACGCCTGGCCCGGGACGAGCGACGGAGTGCCGCCACCGAAGAACACGCTCGTGGCCGGCGGCATGCCGGACGCGACGGCCCGGGCGATGTCGGCGACGACCGCGGTCAGATACTCGTCGGTGAGGTGATAGCGATCCGTCCACGTCGCGAAGGCGCAGTAGTCACACCGCCGGGCGCAGAACGGGACGTGGACATAGACGCCGAACGGCGCCGCGTCAGCGGTTGACGTACCGCAGCCCCAGATCGTCGAGGCGACCGGAGACCTGCTCGGGACCGAGGTCGAGGATGCACGCCAGCGCCTTGAGGTCGTCGTGGCGGATCGTGATGACCCGGCCGTTGAAGTCTTGGCGCTGCACCTGGATCAACCGCAGGTACCGGCTCAGCATGGCGAACTCGCCGCCGTTCATGGCCTCGAGCTTCTCGAGGTCGATGGCGAGCTTGCCGGCCCCTTCGGGACGCTCGGTGCGCTCGTCGCCGAACGTGGGTCCCTCGTCCTGCGGCAACAGCTGGTCGACCGGCACGTGGTAGAAGCGCGCCAGCCGCTGGAGCCGCGGGACGGAGATGGCCCGCTCGCCCCGCTCGTAGGCGCCGAGTACCGACGCCTTGAATTCCTGTTTGGATGCCGCCTCGACTTCCTGCAAGGACAGGCGCTTCTGGCGTCGGATGGCGCGCAGGCGCTCACCGACCTTCCGTCCGTAAGGAGTGCCCGCCGTTGTCTCGTCGGCGTCGTCGATCATGCTCATTGTGGTTCCTCTCCGCCTTGCCCGTCCACGCCTACTGAGCGTGGCCGCCTGGGCTGCGCACAGGCTACCGGC
>JBKOXV010000323.1:0-9967 GCA_046725105.1 bacterium
GGTGAGAGCTTGGTAGGCGAGCTTCGGGGCGCGGTCGTGGCCGAGCACGGCCCACGAGATCGCCGGATGAGCGTCGGCCAATGAGCACACGGTGAACCCGCCGGTCGGCCGGTACTTCAGCCGTCGCAGCGTCTCGACCTGCTGTTTGAGCAGCGTCGCCTGATACAGCTGCGTCGCCAGCTGCCACTCGTCGAACGAGCGGAAATCGAAGGGCGGCACGCGCCGGGCGAAGACGTCGGCCTGCAGGGCATGGTGCCGCGACAGCCCGATCCAGTCGAGGTCGGGCCACTCCTCCGGGCCCATGAAGCCGGCGTCGTTGGGGACGGATTGCGCGCCGAGTTCGGCCACGAATCGGACCATGCGGGGCAGCGTGCCAGCGAACCCGCCGAGATCGGCGACGGTGCCGTAGTACCACCCGAACCACAAGTGGCTCGACGTGCCGTCCAGCTGCGGCGGATGGGGTGCGATGCCCGAATGGGCGACGACGGGACGGCTGGCGTCGGCGCGCTCGAGGGCCCGCTTCACGGACCGGTCGAGGAAGCTGCGGTTCCAGGTGGGCAGCTCCTGGCCGACGAGGTAGCGGCCTCGCATCACGGGCTCCTCGGCGGGCGGGCCGTCGAGGGCGACGGGCTCGTTGTGGCCGCACCACACCACGATCGACGGGTGCTGGCCGAGGAGATCGACGGCCTCGGCGGCCTGGCGCACGGCCTGGCGGCGCACGCTGCGGGCGTACCCCCACTGGAGCGGAAGGTCCTGCCAGACGAGCATGCCGAGTTCGTCGGCGGCGTCGTACAGCTCGGGTCGGGTGATGTGAGCCCGCACCCGCACGAGGTCGAGGCCGGCGTCGCGCGCCAACACCACGTCGCGCCGGAGGTCGTCGGCCGTCGCATTGGCGAGGTCGAGCCGGGTCGGGTTCAGGTTGACGCCCTTCAGGAAGAGGCGTTCGCCGTTGACGTGGAGCACCCAGTCGCGCAGCGCGACCTGCCGGAAGCCGGTGCGCGTCGTGCGGGCGTCGCTGATCTGGTGCTCGACGTAGACCGACACCGTCACAGCCGACAGCGGCTGGTCGCCGAGGGACCACGGCCACCACAACGACGGGTTGGCCACACCGAGCGTCCACTCCACCCAGTTCGTGCCGCGGGCGAGCGGGAACTCGCGCTCGCGCTCGACCCGGTCGTCGACCATCGTTCGCACACGCGCCGTCCGCGGCACGTCGCTGTCGAGCTCGGCCCGGACGTGGACCTGGGCGCGGTCGGCGTCGGCCTCCTGACAGAGCACGCGCAGGCGTCCGATGCGGACCGGTCCGGTGCGCTCCACCCGCACGGTGCGCCAGAGGCCACCGGGGTTCCACGTCGGGTCGAGCGAGTCGGAATGCTGGAACGCCCCGGTGACGGCGCGCTTCTTGGCCAGATCGTGCTGGGGCGAGCAGGTGACCTCGACGCCGAGGACGTGTTCGGGGGCCAGCCGGGCCAGGTCGGTGATCTCGTAGGCGTGCGGGAAGAAGTAGCCCTCCGGGTCACCGAGGTAGGCGCCGTCGAGCCACACGTCGCCCTGGTAGAAGAGGCCGTCGAGGATGACCCAGTGACGGGCGTCGCCGACGCCGGGATCGAGCTCGAACCGGGTCCGGTAGATCAGCGGGCCGTCGGCGTCGGCGAAGGCCGGTGTGGACCGCCAGTGGCCGGGGACTTCGATCGGCTCCCACCCGTCGTCGTCGAAATCGAGGGCGAAGGCGCTCCGGCGCAGATCGTCGTCGGCGACGGCGGCGCGCCAGGTGCCGGACAGGTCCATGTCGACGGCACTCTACGGTCGGCGCTGGGCGGGTCGTCGGCCGGAGGGCGGCGGTAGGGTGGCCGCCATGTCGTCCCGCCCCGCCACGCTCGGCCAGCTTCGTGACTCGGGCTGGAAGTCCGTCCCGGTCAAGGAGGAGGTCCGGCGCAACGCTGTCCGCAAGATCGCCGGCGGCGAGCCGGTGTTCGAGCACGTGCTCGGCTACGAGGACACCGTCTTCCCGCAGCTCGAGAACGCCCTCCTCGCCGGCCACGACATCATCTTCCTGGGCGAGCGGGGTCAAGCGAAGACCCGCATGATTCGCTCGCTCGTCAACCTCCTCGACGAGTGGATGCCGATCGTCGCCGGCTCCGAGATCAACGACGATCCCAACCACCCCGTGTCGCGCTACGCCCGCGACCTCGTGCACGACCAGGGCGAGGACACGCCGATCGTGTGGGTCCACCGGGAGGAGCGCTTCGGCGAGAAGCTGGCCACCCCCGACACGTCGATCGCCGATCTCATCGGCGAGGTCGACCCCATCAAGGTGGCCGAGGGCCGCTACCTGTCGGATGAGCTCACCCTCCACTACGGGCTGGTGCCCCGCACCAACCGCGGCATCTTCTCCATCAACGAGCTGCCCGACCTGGCCGAGCGCATCCAGGTCGGCCTCCTCAACGTGCTGGAGGAACGCGACGTCCAGGTCCGCGGCTACAAGATCCGCCTGCCCCTCGACATCCTGCTCGTCGCCTCGGCCAACCCCGACGACTACACGAACCGCGGCCGCATCATCTCGCCGTTGAAGGATCGCTTCGGCAGCCAGATCCGCACGCACTACCCGCTCGAGGTGCCCACCGAGGTCGCCATCATGCGCCAGGAGGCCCGTTCGGCGTCGGTGGGCGACGTCCACGTCACCGTGCCGGCCTACATGGAGGAGATCGTCGCCACGTTCTCCCACCTGGCCCGCCAATCGAGCCATGTGAACCAGCGTTCGGGCGTGTCGGTGCGGCTCAGCGTGTCCAACTCCGAGGTCCTCGCCGCCAACGCCGTGCGCCGGGCCCTGCACACGGGCGAGCGCACCGTCGTGCCCCGCATCTGCGACCTCGACGCCCTGGCCTCGTCCACGTCGGGCAAGATCGAGATCGAGACGCTCGAGGAGGGCCGGGAAGGCCAGATCGTCGAGAACATGTTGAAGGCCGCCATCCTCACCGTCTTCAAGGAGAGCCTGTCCACCGAACGCCTGCGCGACGTCGTCATCGCCTTCGAGGAGGGCACCGTCGCCCACACCGGCGAGGACGTGGCGTCAGCGCAAGAGGCCGAGCTCCTCTCCAGCATCCCGGCCTTACGGGAGCCGGTCGCCCAGCTCACCCGAGGCGACGAGTCACCGGCGGCCGTGGCCAGCGCGGTCGAGTTCGTGCTCGAAGGCCTCCACCTGTCCAAGCGGCTCAACAAGGACGCCGCCGGGGCGCGCGCCACCTACCGCGGTCGCAGCTGAACCCGGAGGTCGTTACAGGCCTCGCAGACCTCGGGCGGGATCACGCCGACGCGCATGAGCGCGGCGAAGACTCGGCACCCGATGCAGAAGGCGAACACGGACTCCAATGTCGCCGCCACGGTGATGAGCCCAACCAGCGCGTACGACACCGGTTCGGCGCCCGCCCACCACGCCAGCGCCGCCGACACCGTCACGACCGCTCCGATTCCTTGGGCGAACCGCTTCGGTGGTCCGGGCACGAGATTGGTGCCGATACGGGGAGCCGCCACCCGGGTGGCGAACTGGCCGAGCGGACTCAGGCGGGGTCCCGTCAGGACACGGGCCACGAACCCGTAGGCCAGCGGCACCAGGATCCACCCTTGCCCGGTCACGAGGAACAGCACCGCCATGACGACGACCCCGCCGGCGACGACGCGGGCGGCCACCTCGTTCACCGGGTTGGGGAAGTGCAACAGCCTCGGCACGGCCACGCGCCGCAGGCTAGCGGGAAAGTCGACCGAACCGGTCAGGAATCAACCAGGACGGTGGCGGCCGGTGCCGGCGCGCCGTCGGACGTCAGGAGCTGGTCGGCAAAGGCGATCTCGACGGCAACGCCGGCGCCCACCGTCAACCGCAGCGTTTCGGCCAGGCCGACAGCCGCTTCGGCTCGCTCGTCGTCGTTGCCGCCACCCAGCGAGGCGAGGATGGCGACGGGCCGGTCGGGGCCATCGGCCGCCAGGCGCACCAGGAGCACCGCCCACTCCTCGGCCGGCGATGCCGGGTCGACGGCGACCATCCCGCCGAGGATGTCGCACGCCTCAGCCAATCCGTCGAGCTCCAGGCCGTTGGGCACCGGCTCGCCGGTGCGCAGGGCGCGCGGCCATTCATCGTCCCACGGCCGCAGCGCGATCGCCGTCGCCACCGGTGCCCCGCCGTGGAGGATCCGCCACGCATCCCGCCATGCCACCAGGAGCGCGCGCCGGCCCATGGCCATGACCGTCTCGTCGCGACCGGCGAAGGCCTGCTCGGCGAAGCCGACCGGACCCACCATCGGGAACCAGCCGCCCACGTCGTTGCCGACCCGGTCGGCGACGCCCTCGACGTAACGCGGCCACCAGCGCCCGGCCGCCTTGGCGTCAGCGAAGCCGCCTTCGTCCTCGAACCAGGGCGGCGTGCGCCGACTGAGAAGGGCCAGCCACGGCGTGAGCCCGGCTTCGGCGGCACCGGCAATGGACGCCGCCAACGCTTCGACCGCCGGCCCCGACCACCGATCCGCTCCCGGCTGGAGATCGCCCCAGCGCACGGCGAGGCGCACTGCCGTCAGCCCGACCGAGGCCAGGGCAGCCAGGTCGTCGGGCCGGCTCTCGGCCAGGACGGCGCCGAACTGCACGTCAGGCGACGTACGGCGAGCGAGTCCAGAGCTCGCCGGTGTCATGGCGCGGGGCCAGGATCGGCGTGCCCGACAGCGCCACCGTGGCGACTGGCTCGGGGAAGCCCCGGAGGGTGACGTCGACGTGGGGCGTGGCGATCACGCCCTCCGGGAGGCCGTCGACGTGCTCGGCCGGCATCAGCACCTCGTACGGCCCGGCCACGTCACACAGACGGGCGGCCAGGTTGACGGCCAGGCCGATGTAGTCGTCGCCCTCGAACAGCAGGGCGTAGCCGCTGGCGATTCCCACCCGCAGGGCGAGGGGGGCGCATTCGCGCCGGGCCCGCTCGTCGAGCTCGAGGGCGGCGGTGACGCCGTCGGCCTGGTCGACGGCCACGATCATGCAGCCGTCTCCGAGCCACTTGGCGACGCGGACGCCGCGGTCCGACGCCACCTCGCGGACGATGGCCCGGAACCGGGAGAGCACGTGAGCGGCGGCATCGTCGCCGTGGGCGGCCGTGTAGTTCGTGAAGCCCGAGAGATCGGTGAAGACGAACGTGCGCGGCACCCGCATGATCGAGAGGGTAGGCGCTCGGCCGGGCCGAGGGTCCGCGTATTGGCCCGCGACGTCGGCGACGCATCAACAGTTAGCCTCGGCCCATGGCTTCGCGGTTCACGTACTCCCGGTGGGACGGCACCCAGGTCGGGTTCGACCTCGACGCCGACCGGATCCTGGAGGAGATGACCGACGACCTGCTGTATCACGGCGACCTGAACGCCGCCCTGCGCCGCATGTTGCAGTCGGGCTTCCGTGACCGCAACGGCGAGCGCCTGCAGGGCCTGCGGGAGATGTTGGAGAACCTTCGCCGCAAGCGCAAGGACGCCCTCGAGCGCTACGACCTCGGTGGCGTGTACGACGACATCGCCCAGGAGCTGCGTGACATCGTCGACATGGAACGCGACGCCCTCGACGACCTCGTCCGGGAGGCCCAGGAGAGCGGCGACCAGCGGCGCCAGGAGGTCACGGAAGAAGCGGCGGCGGAGCGCCAGATGCAACTCGACATGCTCCCGCCGGACCTGGCCGGCATGGTGAAGGACCTGCAGGAGTACGACTTCACGTCGAGCGAGGCCCGCGAGCGCTTCGAGCAGCTGATGGACCAGCTGCGCCAGCAGCTCATGCAGCGCTACGTGAACCAGATGGCCGGTGCCATGCAGGACGTGTCACCCGAGCAGATGCAGCGCATGAAGGACATGCTGGCCGGGCTCAACGAGCTGCTGCAGATGCGCGAGCAGGGCCAGGACACGCAGCAGGCGTTCGAGGAGTTCATGCAGCGGTTCGGCGACTTCTTCCCCGAGAACCCGCAGACGCTCGACGAGCTCCTCGAGGTCATGGCCGAGCGGATGGCGGCCATGCAGAGCATGCTCAACTCGATGACGCCCGAGCAGCGGGCCCAGCTGCAGGGCCTGGCCGAGCAGTTGCTGGGCGACATGGACCTGCGCTGGCAGGTCGACCAGCTCGGCCAGCACCTGCGCTCGCTGTTCCCGCAGATGGGATGGGACCGGCGTTACAACTTCGAAGGCCAGGACCCGCTGAACTTCGGAGAGGCCATGGAGCTCATGCAACAGCTGGGCGACATGGATCAGCTGGAGAACCTCATGCGGGGCGCCACGTCGCCGGGCGCGCTGGCCGAGGCCGACATCGACCGCGTGCGCGACCTCCTCGGCGACGACGCCGCCCGTTCCCTCGAGCGGCTCGCCGAGCTGGCCCGCATGCTGGAGGAGGCCGGGCTCATCGAGACGAAGGAGGGTCGCTACGAGCTGACGCCCAAGGGCATCCGCCGCATCGGCTCCAACGCCCTCGCCGACCTCTTTCGGAAGCTCACCAAGGACAAGATGGGCCAGCACCAGCTCGATCGCCTCGGCGTCGGCCACGAGCGGGCCTACGAGACCAAGCCCTACGAGTTCGGCGATCCGTTCAACCTCGAGATCCACCGCACCATCCGCAACGCCATCCGGCGCACGGGTGGCGGCACGCCGGTGCGGCTCCATCCCGACGACTTCGAGATCGAGCGGACCGAGAACGTCACCCGCTCGTCCACGGTGCTCATGCTCGACCTGTCGCTGTCGATGCCGATGCGCGACAACTTCCTCGCCGCCAAGAAGGTGGCGATGGCGTTGCACTCGCTCATCTCGTCGCAGTTCCCGCGCGACTACCTCGGCATCGTGGGGTTCTCCGAGGTGGCGCGCGTCCTCAAGGCGGAGCAGCTCCCCGAGGTCTCGTGGGACTTCGTCTACGGCACCAACATGCAGCACGCCTTCTTGCTGTCGCGCCAGCTCCTCGCCCGCCAGTCCGGCACGAAACAGATCATCATGATCACCGACGGCGAGCCGACGGCCCACATCGAGCCCGACGGGCAGGTGTTTTTCAACTACCCGCCCGTTCCCGAGACGGTGGAGGCCACGCTGCGCGAGGTCGCCCGCTGCACCCGGGACGGCATTCGCATCAACACGTTCATGCTCGACGCCAACAGCTACCTGAAGTCGTTCGTCGAGCGCCTCACCCAGATGAACCGCGGCCGAGCCTTCTTCACCACACCCGAGACGCTGGGTGACTACGTGCTGGTCGACTTCATCGAGCAGCGGCGAGCCCTACGGGGCAGCGGCAGCCGTCGCGCCGGCTGACCCCGCCCCCCTTCCGTTTCACGCCAGTTTGAGAACCTCAGGTCGTCAAACCAGCGTGAAACGCAGGTTCAGTGCAGCAGTCGCACGTACCGCTCGTGGGTGGCGGCGTCGAAGGCGCACAGCACGACCCGGTCGATCGGGCCGTCGAAGGCCTGGACGGTGGCGACGGCGATCTCGGCGGCCTCGTCGGCCGGGTAGCCGTAGACCCCGGTGGAGATGGCCGGGAAGGCGACGGAGCGGGCGCCGACGTCGACGGCGACCTCGAGGCTGCGCCGGTAGCACGACGCCAGCAGCTCCGCCTCGCCCGCCGAACCGCCCCGCCACACCGGCCCGACGGTGTGGATCACCCAGCGGGCCGTCAACCGGAAGCCAGGTGTCGCCTTGGCGTCACCCGGGTCGCAACCGCCGTGGGCGCGCATCGCTTCGGCGAGCTCGGGACCGGCGGCGGCGTTGATGGCGCCGTCGACACCACCACCCGGGATCAACCGGGCGTTGGCGGCGTTCACGACGGCGTCGACGAGCACGGCGGTGATGTCGGCCCGCTCGGCGTTGATCTGCATTTCCCCATCGTGGCAGCCATGTGCATTCCCCCTCTTGCGCGCGGCGATGTGATAGGGGACAATGACATCGTTGTAACTACAACGGTGGCATCGGTTGATCTCGGAGCGGTCCCGGCGGGCTCGGGTCGCACCGTCCGGCCGGCGGCACCCTCGCACCACCCCCCGTGGCCACAGCAGGGAGGCCAGGCAACGATGCGCGATATCGATCAAGAAGACCGAGGCTGGCAGGACTACGCCAACTGCTTGGGGGTCGACCCCGATCTGTTCTTTCCCGAGCGGGGGGCGTCCACGCGGGAGGCCAAGGAGGTGTGCCGCGGCTGCGTGGTGCGGGAGGAGTGCCTCGAGTACGCCCTCGCGAACGGCGAGAAGTTCGGCATCTGGGGCGGATTGTCGGAGCGCGAGCGGCGGCGTATCCGCCGCCAGCGGGCCCAGGCGGCCCGGCGCACCGCTACCGCATGAGTCGCATCTTCGTCGCCGGCCGCCGCTTCGCTTCGGCCGGCTCCTACTCGCCCTGCTCCGCGATCGGTGCTTCTGTGGCCGGCGCCGCACGGCGAAGCCGGGCGCCGCTCACCTGAGGCGAGCCTCGATCGTCCGGTCGGGGCTCACGTCGAGGTCGTCCCACCGCTCCGGCGGGATGGCGTCGAGGACAGCGGCCGGGATCAGACCGACCAGCTCGGCCCCGGCCACCGGGGCGTGGGCCGCCACGGCGTCGTGGGCGTCCGCCGGACCGGTCGCCAGTGGGTCGACCAGGTTCATGCTCACCTGCACTCGGTCGCCGCACGCCAGGCCGAGGGCTCTGACGGCGGGCGATCGAACGGCCGCCGCCACGGCGCGAGCCCGGGTGAGGTCGGGCGTGGCCAGCCACACGTTGTAGGCGACCAGGACGTCCCGGGCACCTACACAGCAGGCGCCGGCGGTGGGATGCGGCCGGCCCGGTCCGGCGTCGGGAGCGAGGTCGCGGAAGGCCCGCCGGCGGATCTCGGGCAGGGTGCGCTCGGGGCCGTACCGGAAGCACGGGACGCCGAGCTCGCCGCCGAACCAGTCGGAGAAGGCGTCGCGGGCCGCGACGGCGTCGGCCCTCGACGAACCGGCGAGCGGCACGAACGGCACCACGTCGACCACTCCCATCCTCGGGTGCACGCCGGCATGGCGACGGATGTCGAGGAGGCCGACGGCGGCGGCCGCCAGCCGGCGCGGTGCGTCCGTGCCGACCAGCGTGAACACGCTGCGGTTGTGGTCCGGATCGGCGTGGCGGTCGAGGAGGTCGTGGCGGCACGCCGCGTCGAGCTCGGCGAGCACCTCGGCGTGGCGACCCTCGCTCACGTTGACGACGCACTCCAGCATGGGCGATGGCTCCGAGGAGACACTCAGGGCGCGATGGTCGCTGACCAGGGACGCGGTGATACCGTCAGGGCATGTTCGCATTCCTCGAGGGGCCGGAGCTGATCATCGTCTTGATCATCGTCCTGCTCGTGTTCGGTGGAAGCCAGTTGCCAAAGCTCGCTCGATCCCTCGGCCAGGCCCAGAAGGAGTTCAAGCAGGGCCTCTCCGACAGCAACAAGGACGACGACGCCGCCAGCAAGGGCGACACCACCAACAAGTGATGTTGCCGCGGTAGGCGGGAACCTACCGCCCCCGCGCGTCGTTGCCGTGCCGGACCCGTCGGACTCCGAGGGGCCGCCGTCCCGGGTACCCACCTGGGAAGAGATCGCCCGCGACCACGGTCGATTCCTCTACACGGTCGCCTACCGGCTGACGGGGAGCCACGACGACGCGCAGGATCTCGTCCAGGAGGTGTTGCTCCGGGTGCGCCGGGGCCTCGCCACCTACCAGCCGGGGTCCCTGGAGGGTTGGTTGAGCCGGATCACGACGAATGCGTTCCTCGACGAGGTGAGGCGCCGCAAGCGGCGTCCGCTCGAGGTCGTGCCCGACCTCCCCGAGCGCACTCTCGGCGTCGACGCCGATCCCGACGAGACCCTTGCCAGCACCCGGCTCTCCGAGGACGTCCAGGCAGCCCTGGCGGCGCTGCCCGACGAGTTCCGAGCCGCCGTCGTGCTCTGCGACGTCGTCGGGCTCGACTACGCCGAGATCTCCCAGTCGCTCGAGATCCCGCCC
>JBKOXV010000333.1:0-14225 GCA_046725105.1 bacterium
GCCTGCCTCACCGTCACGGACACCGGCGTAGGCATGGACAGCGAGACGCAGGCGCGTGTCTTCGAGCCCTTCTACACCACCAAGGACGTGGGCCGCGGCACGGGACTCGGGCTGGCCACCGTCCACGGGATCGTCACGCAGTCACACGGCCACGTCCTCGTGTACTCGGAGCTCGGCCTGGGCACCACGTTCAAGGTCTATCTCCCCCTGGTGGAGGCGGAGGTTCCCGTCGCTCCGGTCGTCGAGGACGACAAGCCGGTCCGCCTCGGCGGGACCGAGACCATCCTGCTCTGCGAGGACGACGACCTCGTCCGCGCCCTGCTCGAACGGGTCCTGAGGCGCAGCGGCTACACCGTCCTGACGGCGACGCATCCGCACGAAGCGCTCGAGATCGCCGCGCACGGTCAGCACCTCGACGTGTTGGTCACCGACGTCGTGATGCCCCAGATGTCAGGACCGGAACTGGTGGAGCGGATCAACGTCCTCCATCCGGGCCTGCGCATCCTGTTCCTGTCCGGTTACCCGATCGAAGTCATCCGCGACCGCGGGAATCTTCCCCTCGGGAGCGCCTTCCTGGAGAAGCCCTTCCAGGCCACCGAGCTCGCCAGGGTGGTGCGTGAGCTCCTCGACCACGAGATGCCTCCGCCAGAGCTGCCGGAGGCCGGCATCGCTCAGATGAGCGAATAGCACTAAGGGTCCGGCCACGGCGCCGGTCCGATCGAATGCCGTAGCGTTTGGCCACCGAGGAGGGGGATGACCACACGAACAGACGTCTCTGCGCCCGGGCGGGTACGGGTGGTGATCGTCGATGACACGGCGGAAATACGGGAGATCCTGCGCCGGCTCTTCGACCGCGACGACCGGTTCGATGTGGTGGCCGAAGGAGCCGACGGCGTCGAGGCGATCGAGTTGGTGACGCGTCTCCGACCCGATGTGCTCGTCATCGACCAGCACATGCCGAGGTTGGGCGGAGTCGAGGCCATGCCCGCCATCAGAGAGGCCGCCCCGGGCACGGCGGTCATCCTCTTCACAGCTCGAGCCGACGCCGGCCTCTACCAGGCCGCCCTCTCCGCCGGGGCGATGGACGTGCTGGACAAGAGTGTCGGCCTCAAGCTGGCCGACCGGCTGGCTGAGACCCTCGTCGACCACTGGGCGGCACCCGACGCCGAGGTCCAGGTCCAGATCGGCCCGGTCAGCTCACGAGCGGCGTCGGCGTGGATCCAGAACACTCGTCGCATCCTGGGCGCCGTGGTGAGCCGTCCCGAGGTGCTGCCCCGGCCGGCCCCGCCCGACGTCGTGGAAGTGTTCGCGCAACTCCTCGACACGTGGGACGAGGTGAACCGGGGTACCGATGAGTTCTTCTGGACGGCCCGGGCGTCCTCGGCCGACGTGCACCGGCTCGTCGAATGGTGGGCGCTCATCGACGCCATGTCGGACGAACAGCTCGAGCAGCTCGGCGTGACGTGGTCGGTCGGCGAGGGCGAGCTCTTCTATCAGGCCCTCACCGCCGGCATCCTGACGGCGCTGAGCATCCACGCAACAACCCAGGAGCTGGCGAAGGTGCTGCGCCGGCAGTGGACGGCCGACTCGCTGTGATCTGAACCGCCGGTGCGGTTGCATCGGCGGGCTGACCCGGGATGATCAGGCCGCGCTAGCGCGACTCACGGCACCAAACTTGACGCACGTGGCGCTTCCGTGCCGCGCACGCACGCCGGAGAATGCGATGGCGGCGGGTTCTTCTCCATCTCGCCCCTTAGGTCAAAGGGTCAACCGTGCGTGTCCGGGGTCTCTTCTCGCGCGCCCTCGTGGGCGTCACCGTGGTCGTCGCCACCGCCTCGGTGGCGCCACTGACCGGCGCCGGCGCGGCATCGACCACGACGACCAGCTTCCACCCGTTGGCTCCCACCCGGCTCCTGGACACGCGAACCACGGCACGACTGGCGCCGGGAGACACCGTGATCGTGCCGGTCGCCGGGAGAGCCGGCATCCCAGCCGGAGCCGCGGCCGTCGTCGTCAACATGACGGCGACCGCCACGGCTGCACCGGGCTTCGTGACGGCCTACCCGTCGGGCACGCCGCGACAGGACACGTCCGTGCTCAACGTCGAGACCGCCGGCCAGACGCTCGCCAACCTGGCGACCGTCCTGCTCGGCAGCGACGGTGGCGTGGCGATCTACAGCTCCATGGCGTCTGACATCGTCGTCGACGCCTTCGGCTATTACGCCCCCGCCGCCGACGCGACCGACGGTCGCTTCGTCCCCGTCGCGCCGCAACGCGTCCTCGACACGAGGAACGGGTCCGCACCGATCCCCGCCGCAGGCCAGATCCGCGTCCCTGCCACCACCGCCGTGCCGGCGGCGGCGAGCGCCGTGGTGGCCACGTTGACCGTCACCGACACGGCCGGCGCCGGCTTCTGGACGGCATGGCCGGCAGGAGCGGCCCGTCCGCTCACATCGAACGTGAACGCTACGGCGACCGGCCAAACGGTGGCCAACGAGATCATCGTCCCGCTCGTCGGCGGGGCCTTCGACGTGTACTCACAGTCGGGCGGCCACCTCGTTGTCGACGTCACCGGCTATTTCACGGGGCCGTACGCCGCTCGGGACACGGCCGGGCTCTTCGTGCCGGCACCGCCCGAACGCGTGCTCGACACGCGATCAGTGGATCGGAACCCGCTGGGCAGCGGCGTGCGTCCCGAGGCGGGCTGGACCGTGGTCGTGCCGACCGGTTCGTACGCGGCGGTCGTGGCCAACGTCACGATCGTCGACGCGACGCGCCCTGGCTATGTCACGGCCTACCCGGCGGGCACGACTCGACCGGCGACCTCGAGCCTCAACGCCGACCGCGCCGGACAGACCATCGCCAACCACGTGACCATCCCTCTCGGCGAGAACGGCCTGGCCTTGTACACGCAGTCGGGAGGCGACCTGCTCGTCGACGTCAGCGGCTTCTACACGGGCAATCCCCAGTCCTCCACGAAACCGGCCGAAGCGGACTCGGACGTCGCTCCCCCGGACCGGATCGTCATCCCGGACATCGGCGTCGATCTGCCCGTCGGCTACGGCATAGACGCCGCCACCCTCGCCGACGGACCGGGGTACTGGCCCGGCTACGGCCAACTCGGGCGACCCGGGAACGTGGTCATCGGCGCCCACCGCGTCTCGAACCGCGGCCCGTTCCGGCGCATCGACGAGATCGCCCCGGGCGACGACATCTTTGTGTTCGCACGCGGCACGCGGTTCCACTTCGTGGCCGACTACCACTTCATCGTCAGCGTGACCGACGGCCTCACTGTGGTGCGCCAGACGGCCGCCCACGAGCTCACGATCTTCGCCTGCCATCCACCGGGGTCGGAGACACAACGGTACGTGGTGCGCGCCCATGAGGTGCGGAGCTGACCACCGATCACGAGGCCCGGCGGTTTTCGAGGACCTCGCGGACCTTGGCCAGGAGGCTCTCCTCCGAGAAGGGCTTCTCAAGGAGCGTGACGCCGTGGTCGAGCGTCCCCCGTGAGGCGAGCACGGGCTGGGCGTAGCCCGACATGAACAGCACGCCGAGCTCGGGACGGGCCTGGACGAGGCGGTCGGCCAGGTCCCGACCCAGGATCTTCGGCATGATCACGTCGGTGACCAGGACGTCGATCGGGCCGTCGTACTGCTGGGCGATCTCCTGCGCCTCGGCACCCCCGGGCGCCACCAAGACGGTGTAGCCGCGGCGAGTCAGCAGCCGCTCGGCCACGTCGCGCACCCGCTCGTCGTCGTCGACGACCAGCACCGTCTCGTCACCGGTCATCTCGTGCTCGGCCGCTTCGCTGTCGGCGTCCGGGACCGGCTCGTCGCAGATCGGAAGCAGCGCGCTGAACGTCGTACCCACTCCCACCTCGGAGTACAGCGAGGTATAGCCACCCGCCTGGGTGATGATCCCGTAGACGGTCGCCAGGCCGAGTCCGGTCCCTTCGCCGTGCGGCTTCGTCGTGAAGAAGGGCTCGAAGGCATGCCGGCGTGTCTCGGCGTCCATGCCCGCCCCGGTGTCGCTGACCCGCAAACGGGCGTATCGGCCCGGAGCCAGGCCGGGGTGGGCGATGGCGTAGTCGGCGTCGACGCGCTGGTACGACGTCTCGATCGACAGGAGGCCGCCGGAGGGCATGGCGTCGCGGGCGTTGACGGCCACGTTGACGAGGACTTGCTCGAGCTGACCCGGATCGGCCACGACGGCGCCGAGGTTCTCGGCCGCCAGCACGACCAGCTCGATGTCCTCGCCGATGGTTCGCCGCAGCAGCTCCTCCACCTTGGTGACGACGCGGTTCAGGTCGAGCCGTCGAGGTTGGATCACCTCGCGCCGGGCGAACGACAGCAGCTGATGGGTGAGGCCGGCGGCCGCCTGCCCGGCTCGCTCGATCTGCTCGACGTCCCGCCGCGCCGTCACCCATCGCTCGCCCCCGGGCTCCGACGCCGCCGCCTCGATCTCCTCGGCGACGAAAGCGGCGTAGTTCAGGATGGCGGCCAAGAGGTTGTTGAAGTCATGGGCGATGCCGCCGGCCAGCTGACCGAGGCTCTCCAGGCGTTGCAGCTCGTTCAGCCGGACCTGGAGCGCCTCGCGCTCGGCCTCGGCCTGGCGGCGATCGCGCTCGGCGAGCACGTCGACCCGGTTCCGCACGACGACTTCGATCGGCGCTCCGATCAATTCGTCGCGTGAGTAACCGAACAAGGCCTCGGCGCGGTCATTGACGAGCACGATGCGGCCCCCGGCGTCGACCGCGACGAGAGCGTCCGGTGCTACGTCCACGAGGCGGTGGTACAGGGATTCGCGCTCGTCGCTCATCGAGGACTCAGGTCGCCGCCCCGCCAATGAGGCCCTGGCGGGTCGCGATCGCCACTGCTTCGAGCCTGGATTGCGCGTTCAACTTCGTGAGGATGTTGCTGACGTGATTGCGCACCGTGTGGATGCTGAGGACGAGTTCCTTCACGATGGCCGTCGTCGACTTGCCCTCGGCGAGCAAGCGGAGCACCTCGAGCTCGCGCTTGGTGAGATCGGAGCCGACCGCCGGCGGCCGCGGCCGAAGGTAGGCCGCCAGCTGGTCGATCATCGACTGAGGCACACGGACCTGTCCGGCCAGGACGCCTCGTATCGCGGCCTGGAGCTCGCGGTAGTTGCCTGCCTTGGCGACGAACCCGGAACAGCCCGCCTCCAACGCCGCGGCCAGCACGGCGCCCTCGGCTTGCCCGGTGATCATCACCACCTCGGTTTCGGGCCGGTCGCGCTTGATGAGCACCGTGGCGTCGGTGCCGCGGCCATCGGGCAGCTGGAAGTCCATCAGCACCAGGTCGGGGCGAAGCTCGCGGGCCGCTTTCACGGCGCTCGCCACGCTGTCAGAATGGCCGACGACCTCGAGGTCGGGCTCCCCGTCGAGAGCGCGCTGGAGCGCTTCCGCGACAAGCTCGTGGTCATCGACCACCAGGATGGTCGCTGGCCGCTCACGTGCCTGCTGAGCGCCCTCCATCAGCCCGCTCCCTACAGCTTGTTCCCCAGTCCACGCACTTGACGCCACCGTAGCACCGGCATCACAGGAGGTGGCAAGAGTACTGCGCTCCGTGTCAAACGCGTGACGAGATGATCAATCTGTGTCATACCAAACCACCCTGCGTGGCCTGGGCAGGCCCGGGTGAGAAGCGCACGATGGACCGATGACGACGACACCGCCTCTGGCCTTTCTGTCGTGCACCGACCTCCGGCGGGGCCTCGAGCACAGCGAGCTTGCCGCGTGGTACCAGCCGACCGTCCGGCTGTCGGACGGTGTCGTGTGCGGCTTCGAGGCCTTGGTTCGCTGGCAGCACCCCGAGCTGGGCCTGCTGCCGGCGTCGGATTTCATCCCGCTCGCCGAACAGTGCGGCCTGGTGCGCGATGTCGACGCCTGGATGCGTCACGAGGTGTTCCGGCAACTGGAGCTCTGGCAGGAGGACGTCCTCGTCACGCCGGGCTTCCGGATGGCCGTCAACATCTCGGCGCTCGAGATGTGCAGCGCCAGCCTCGCCGCCGACGTGGCGCGGGACATCGACGAGGCCGGCGTCGACCCGAGGGGCCTCGTCCTCGAGCTGACCGAGACCCGGCTGATCGATGACCTCGACGCCGCCCAGCGTTCCGTCGCCAGCCTCCACGACTTGGGCGTCGAGCTCGCCCTCGACGACTTCGGCTCGAAGTACGGGACGTTCGAGCTCGTCCACTCCCTTCCCTTCGACCTGTTGAAGATCGACCGGGCCATCGTGGCCGCGTCCCACACCACCTTCGGACGAGTCATCGTGTCGGCGCTGGTGGAGCTGGCCGACCATCTCGCCGCCACGGTGGTGGCCGAAGGCGTGGAGACGCGCGACGAAGCCGACCGGCTGCAAGTCCTCGGCTGCGACGAAGGCCAGGGCTTCCTGTGGCTGCCCGCGGTCCCCCGGGAGGACGCCGAGTCGCTGCTCACGATGGGTGTCCCCGCCGGGGTCGCCTGATCGAGCAGCTCCCGACCTGGCAGCACGGCACTGCGGGCGGACGTCCGCCGTGCTGCCAGGCGTCGGGCCGCCCAGGCGTCCGACTGGACCGCCCGCCGTGCCACAACATTCTTCGCCTGTGGCGCCCGTTGGGGCGGATTTCGCCCCAATCAGCGACACAAGCGCTAAGGAGGATCGAGACGTGGGAACCAACCAGGGTGTGAAGTGATGTTCCTCGCCGTCCTGTTCGTGCTCGGCCTCTGCGTCGGGTCCTTCCTCAACGTCGCCATCTGGCGCCTGCCCCGGGGGGCGTCGGTCGTGCGGCCACCCTCGCACTGCCCGGCCTGCGGAACGCTCCTCCGGCGTCGCGATCTCGTACCGGTGATGTCCTGGGTCGCCCTTCGAGGCCGGTGCGGCACGTGCGGCGTCTCTATCAGCGCCCGATACCCCCTCGTCGAGCTGACGACGGGCGTCCTGTTCGTGGCGATCGGCCTGCGCTTCGGGTTCTCCTGGGCGCTCCCGGCCTACCTGACGTTCGCCGCCGTGGCCGTCGTGCTGGCGGGCATCGACCTCGACACCATGACCCTTCCCCGCCGGATCATCTACGCCGGCGCCGTCGCCGGCGCCGCCCTCCTCGCCGTCGCCGCCTTCGCTGCCGGCGAGCCGGCGCGCCTCCTCGACGCCGCCCTCGGCGGCGCCGCCGCTGTCGCCTTCCTCCTGGCCTTGCACATGATCTCGCCGCGCGCCATGGGCTTCGGCGACGTGCGGTTCGCCGGGCTGATCGGACTGCACCTCGGCTGGCTCGGCCTCGTCGACGTGCCTACCGGCCTGTTCCTGGGTTTCGCCTTCGGTGCGGTGACGGGGGTGGCGTGGCTCGCCATTCGGGGCCGGAACTGGCGGATGCGCATCCCGTTCGGACCCTTCCTGGCGGCGGGCGCCCTCGTCACCGTCGTGTGGGGCGAGACCCTGGCGGCGCTCTGGCTTCGGGCGTGACGATGGGCGCCTCGCCGCCGGTCACTTCACGAGGTTGATGACCTGGAACATGGGCATGTAGAGCGCGACCACCATGCCGCCGACCGAGACTCCCATGAACACCATCAACATCGGCTCGATCAGCGACGTGAGCGAGTTCACGGTCGCCTCGACCTCCCCGTCGTAGAAGTCGGCGATCTTCTCGAGCATGGTGTCGAGCGAGCCCGTCTCCTCGCCCACGGCGATCATCTGGACCACCATGGGGGGAAAGACGTCCTCACCGGTGAGCGAGTCGGACACCGGCTCGCCGAGGCGGACCCGCTCGCGGGCGTTGGTGACGGCGTTGGCGACGACGGCGTTTCCGGCCGTCTCACCGACGATCTCGAACGACTGCATGATCGGCACGCCCGACCGGATCAGCGACGCCAGCGTGCGGGCGAATCGAGCCAGCGCCGTCTTGCGCATCAGCGGTCCGAAGACCGGGAGCCGGAGCTTGAAGCGGTCGAAGGCGAGTCGGCCCTCGGGCGTGGCGACCCATCGCCGGAACAAGACGATGCCACCGACGGCGGCCAGGCCGATGAGCCACCAGATCCTCGTCAGCACGTCCGAGACGTTGATGAGGATCTGCGTCGGCAGAGGCAGCTTGCCGTTCAGGTCGTGGTACATCGACTCGAACATGGGCACGACGAAGAGGAGCATGGCCGTGACGATGAGCACGACGATGGCGGCCACGGCGATGGGATAGGTCATGGCGGACTTGATCTTGCCGCGCAGCTCGAGCTGCTTCTCGAGCGTGTTGGCGAGACGCAGCATGACGTCGTCGAGCACGCCGCCGGTTTCGCCGGCCCGCACCATGGCGAGGTAGATCGGTGGGAACACGTCGGGGTGCTTGGCGACGGCCTGGGACAGCGACAAGCCCTGCTCGATGTCGGCCTTCATCTCGTCGATGACACCGGCGAGCGCCTTCGACTCCGTCTGCTCGGCCAGGATCATGAGCGATCGGAGGATCGACAGACCCGAGTCGAGCATCGTGGCGAGCTGGCGCGAGAAGACGGCCACGTCCTTCAGGCTGACCTTCGACCTTCGGAGGTTGATCTCGAACGACAGTGCCGATCGCGCCTTCGCCGACACGCTGAGGGGCACGTAGCCCATCTCGCGGAGCTTGGTGACGACGAGCTGTTCGTTCTGCGCCTCGAGGCTGCCCTCGACCAGACGGCCGGACTTGTCTCGGACCTTGTAGACGTAGGTGGTGGTCATGGCCTCTCAGTTCTTGTCGCGGCGCAGGCCGAGACGGTCCCGCAGGTCTTCGACGTTGACGGCCCGCTCGACGGCGGCTTCGTACGTGACGCGGCCCGCCTGCACCAGCGATGCCAGGCTCTGGTCCATCGTCACCATGCCGTGCTGGGCACCGGCCTGCATCTGCGTCACGATCTGATGGCCCTTTCCCTCCCGGATGAGGTTGCGTACCGCCGGCGTGGCGACCAGCACCTCGGCCGCCACGACCCGGCCCTTGCCCTCCCGGCCGAGGAGCAGCTGCTGGGTCACGACCGCCTGCAGCGTGGTGGCCAGCATCACGCGGACCTGTCCTTGTTGCTCGGGCGGGAAGACGTCGATGATGCGTTCCACGGTCTGGGCCGCCGACTGCGTGTGGAGCGTGCCGAACACGAGGTGGCCCGTCTCGGCCGCCGTCAGCGCCATCTGGATGGTCTCCAGGTCTCGCATCTCGCCGACGAGGATCACGTCCGGGTCCTCACGTAGCACGCGCCGGAGGGCCGACGCGAAGCTCACGGTGTCCTGACCCACTTCGCGCTGGTTCACGATGGCCCGCTGGTGCGTGTGCAGGAACTCGATGGGATCCTCGCACGAGATGATGTGGACGGGCTTGGTCCGGTTGATGATGTCGAGCAGCGATGCCAACGTCGTGGACTTGCCCGAGCCGGTCGGGCCGGTCACCAACACGAGCCCGCGCGGGAGCTCGGCCAGGGTCCGGACGGCTGGGGGCAAACCCAGGCGCTCGAAGGGCGGGATCTCGAAGGGGATCACCCGCAGCACCGCACCGATCGAGCCCCGCTGCCGGAACACGTTCATGCGAAAGCGGCTCCGATCCGGAATCGAATAGGCGGTGTCGAGCTCCATCTCGTATTCGAACGCGGCGATCTGCTTCTCGGTGAGGATGTCGTAGATGAGTTGCTTGATGCGGTCGGAGCTGAGCCGCGTGAATCGATCGATGGCGCGCAGCGCCCCGTCGACCCGGGCCGCCGGCTTGGCGCCCGCCGCCAGATGGAGGTCCGAGCCCTTCATGTCGAGCAGGCACTCGAGCAGGTCGTCGATGTGAGTGGGGACCTGCTCGCTGTGTCCGTCGGCGGCGGCCCAGGCGGGGGCCGGAGGCGGCAACGTCGGCTCCGGGAGCGGCTCCGGTTCGCCGGAGCTGTCGTAGGCGCTGAGCATGGCTCGCCGCAGGGCATCGACCTCGGCGATGACCGGGACGACCGGGCGTTGCACCAGCGCCTTGACCTGTCCCAGCTGCTGGGCCGTCGGCGGCAGCGCGAAGGCGACGACCGCCTGGGCGTGGTCCACCATGATCGGCAGGCCGCTGATGTTGTGGGCCTGCTCGGCGCTGAGCAGCTCGACGGCCCGGGCCGCCGGCTTCAGGTGCGACGGCGGCACGTACCGCAGTCCGGCGCCGTGGGCCAGGCCCTGGGCCAGGACCTGTTGGCTCACGAGCCGGCTGGCGACGAGCCGGTTGACCAGTGAGATGCCGGTGCGAGCCGAATCAGCCAGCAAGTCGGCGGCCTGCTGGGCGCCGAGGTGACCGTTGTCGACGAGAAAGCCGCTCAGCTTGGCATCGGAACTCTCGGTCGCTAGTGCCATTGGGGGAGAACCTCCTTGATCCGGTCACGACGGGCGCGCGTAGGCGGGGGGTCCGGGGGCAGGGACTCCTGTCGGAGCCGCCCGGTTGGCCGATTCGGGCCAGCTTGGCTGGCCGATCGGCAGTGTCTTTCGGAGCGGCCCACCGGCCGGCTGCCGTCGAATCCGAGCCGAAGGGTCTCCGTTCCGCTCGGCTTGTCATGCGACGACACGGGAAACCTCCTCGAGGGTGGTGCGTCCGGCTTCGACCTTGGCCAGCCCGTCCTGGCGCAGGGTCACCATTCCTTGCTCGACGGCGACGCGGCGGATGTCGTCGGAGCCGGCCCGCGCCACGATCAGCCGCTCGATCTCCTCGGTCACGAGGAGGACTTCGTGGATGGCCGTGCGGCCCCGGTAGCCGGTGTTCCCACAGGCGGTGCAGCCGACCGCCGTGAACAGCACCGGGCCGGCGTTGGCCAGCTTCGCCATGTCCCAGCCGGCCGCGAGGAGCTGCTCGTCCGACGGCTGGAACGGCGCCTTGCACTTGTCGCACAAACGCCGGGCCAGGCGCTGAGCGAGCACGCAGTCGAGCGCCGACGTCACGAGGAAAGGCTCGATGCCCATCTCGAGCAGCCGGAGCGGGCTCGACGGGGCATCGTTGGTGTGCAGCGTCGACAGGACGAGGTGACCGGTCAGGGCCGCTTCGATGGCGATGATGCCCGTCTCCCGGTCGCGGATCTCGCCGACGAGAACGATGTCGGGATCCTGACGGAGGATCGAACGGAGGGCATTGGCGAAGGTCAGGCCGGCCTTCGGGTTGGTCTGCACCTGGTTGATGTTCGGCAGCCGGTACTCGACCGGATCCTCCACCGTGACGATGTTCCGGGCCGTCTCGTTGAGGATGTTCAGGGTGGCGTACAGCGTGGTGGACTTGCCCGAGCCGGTGGGACCGGTGACGAGGATGGCGCCATAGGGGCGCCGGTAGGCCATCTCGAAGCGGGCGAGCTGCTGCGGCAGGAAGCCGAGGTCCTCGAGCGGCAGGATGCCGCTGGCGCGGTCGAGGATCCGCATGACGACCTTCTCGCCGTGAACCGTCGGGAGGGTGGAGACCCGCAGGTCCACGGCGCTGCCTTCGACGCTCAAGCTCAGGCGGCCGTCCTGGGGTAGGCGGCGCTCGGCGATGTCCACGTCGGCCATCACCTTGAGGCGCGACACGACGCCGGCAGCGATCGACCGGGGCTGGCGCATGCGCTCGTGCAGCACGCCGTCGATGCGGAACCGGATGCGGAGATCGTGTTCGGTGGGTTCGACGTGGATGTCAGAGGCCCGTTCCTGGACGGCCTGGAGGATGATGAGGTTGACGAGCTTGACGATCGGCGCGTCCTCGACGATGGCGCGCAGGCCGGCCAGATCCGGCTGGGCATCGGTCAGGTCATCCGCCACGATCTGGGCGACGGACAACACCTCTTCCTCGAGCCGCGTCGCCTCATCCAGGACGTCGGAGAGCTGCTCCTCGGCCACGCGCACACGCCGGAAGGGCTCACGGAGCACCGCCCGCAGGTCGTCCACGGCGGCCAGGTCGGCCGGGTTGGCCATCCCGACGACGAGGCGCCGGCCCTCACGGCGGATCGGGACGGCCCGGTAGCGGCGAGCGATGTGGTCGGGCAACAGACCGACCATGGCCGGGTCGGGTCGCTGCTCGGCGAGGTCGACGAACTCGGACGTCGAATCGTCCAGGTCCAGCGACGGCGGCGGCAAGCCGACGGTGAGTTCCATCGCTCCTCTGGTCGGCCGCCGGCGAGCGCGAAGAACCCCCTCGGGAAAGGTTTTGCCCGCGCACCGTCATGTCGGGACCTGCGGCGCCGATTGGGGATCACGTGGCCGAGAGAGTGATCGGGCTCGACGTGGGTTCGAGCGGCGTCCGGGCTGTGAGCGTGACGCTGGGCGACCGGCCCCGCCTCCACGCCCTCGCCCAGGTCCCGCTTCCGGCTGGGGCCGTGCAGGAGGGCGAGGTCGTCGATCCGGCGGCCGTGGCCGGTGCCCTGCGCGCCCTGTGGCGGGTCGGCGGCTTCAAGAGTCGATCGGTTCGGCTCGCCATCGCCTCGCCCCGGGTGATCGTGCGGCCCGTCGACATGCCGGCGTTGTCAGAGGGTGACACCCGCGCCGCGCTGCGTCTGCAGCTGGGCGACTACATCCCGATGCCGCCGGAGGCGACGCTGTTCGACTTCCAGGAGCTCGTGGGCGGCGAGCCCGAACCCGGCCGCGACCGGCAGGTGCTCTTGGCGGCGGCGCCTCGCGACGCCGTCCAGCCACTGGTCGAGGCGGCCCGCCAGGCCGGTCTCCGCGTCGCGCACATCGACGTCGCCGCGGCGGCGCTGGCGCGCGTGCTGGGCGAGACGGCGCCCGAGGACTTGCCGCCACCGGGCGGCACCGAGGCGATCGTGTCGATCGGCGCCGGAACCATCGTCGTGGTCGTGGCGCGCGCCGGGCAACCCGTCTTCGCCCGCACCGTCTCGAACAGCGCCGGCGGACACATCTCCGACCGGATCGCGATGGAGCTGGCGATCCAACCCGCTGAGGCCGAGCGGCTCAAGCACCGTCTTCCGTCTGGAACTCCGGCCGACGTGGCCGAACGGATCCAGGTGATCACGGACCCGTTCGTCACGGAGCTCACCGAGGAGATCGGCGACTCCCTCGACTACTACGCCGCCCAGCCCGGCGGTCAGCGCGTCGATACCGTCACGATCACGGGCGGCGCCGCCCTCGTCGTCGGCCTCGAGGAGCGGCTCGAGCGGCGGCTGGGAGTGCCCGTGCGGCCGGCCGAGCCGTTCCGGCGCCTCGCGGCCGGGGCGACGGGCGTCGACGTCGACCAGGTGATGGGCCTGGCGCCGTTCATGGCGGTGGCCGTCGGAACGGCCCTCGGCGCCGACCGGACGCGGGTTCGGCCGATCAACCTCGTGCCCGAATCGGCCGGCTTCGACATGCGATCGCGCCGGCCACTGCTGATCGGCGGGCTCATCGCCGCCCTGCTCGTGGGGGGCGTCTATCTGTATCTCGGTCAGAGCCGAGATCTGTCGGCCGCCAAGTCGGAGCGCACCGAGGTGGAACAGGAGCTGACCGCCGCCCGTCAGCGTGCGGCCAGCGCCAGCGGAGCCAGCTCGCAGGCCGCGGCCGTCCAGAGCTCGCTCCTGACGGTCTTCTGGCAGGCTCGATCCGGCGACATCGACTGGGCCGCCGTCGCCGAGCAGCTCGACACGGTGAGCGAACCGCTCGGCGTCGGCATCGCGTCGGTGGCCGGTTCGGTGGCGGCGGCGTCGGCCGGTACCGCGTCGACCACCACGACCGTGGCCGGCGTGAGCGCCGCGCCCGTCGCTGTCACCGGAACGCTCGACGTGTCGGGCACCGCGCCCGATCTGTACGTGGTCGCGGCGTGGCTCGACGCGGTGACGGCCGACGGCCGCTTCGATGCCGCATGGGTCGAGAGCACGACCGCCGTCGACGGAACGCTGGAGTTCACGGCCACCGTCACCCTGAGTCACGACAACCTCGTGGCCCGGCCCGCCCTGGAGGCGTTGGCACCATGAAGGGGACACGGCCGAACCCCAAGCTGCTGCTGCTCCTCGGCGTCCTCGTCGTCGGCGCCGTCTACCTGCTCGTCTGGCGCCCCCGTGCCGAAGAGCTCTCCGACGTCCGCAGCGAACGCGACGCCATGGCCCAGGACCTGGCGACCCTCCAGGCGAAGCCCACGACGACGGCGCCCCCGACGGCCACACCCACGTCCGGTCCGCCGGCGGCCGACACCCTGGCCGCCGCCGTCCCCGACGAGCCGGCGCTGCCCGAGCTCCTGCGGCAATTTCAATCCGTCGCCGTCGAGACCGGCGTGACGCAGGAGTCGGTCAGCCCGTCGCCGGTGCAGGCGATGGCGACCGGCACGCC
>JBKOXV010000304.1:0-19349 GCA_046725105.1 bacterium
GTCGTCAGCAACGACGACCCGGCCACCGTCCGCCGGTTCTTCCAGGAGAAGGGCGGGACGTGGCCCGTCCTGCAGGATCCCAACGGTGAGATCTACGTCGGCTTCGGGGTCAGCAAGGTGCCCGAGACCTGGATCGTCGACCCCAACGGTTACGTGCGCTACCGCAGCATCGCCACCGTCACCGCCGACGGCTTGGCGGCGGTGCTGGCCCAGTTGAAGGGGCAGGCCCCGTGACGTGGTTGAAGCGCTGGCCGGGGTGGCTGCTGTTGGCGGCGGTGCTGGCCGCCGCCCTCACGATCGGCGTCACGCGCGCCGGTGGGCCCCGCACCAACGAGGAGCGCGTCGAGGCCATCGCCAAGACGATCAAGTGTCCGGTGTGCCGCAGCGAGAGCGTGTTCGACTCGAAGGCGGACGCCTCGCAGAACATCCGCGACGAGATCGCCCGCCAGGTGGCGGCCGGTCGCACCGACGCCCAGATCCGCGCCTTCATCAACGACCGCTTCCAGGATCAAGGCCTGTTGCTGGTGCCGCCGCAGTCCGGCGTCGACAGCTTGGTGTGGGTCCTGCCCGTCGTCGCGCTCGTGCTCGCCGGCGGCGGGCTGGCGGTGGCGTTCCGCCGTTGGCGCCTGGCGCCCGACACCGTTCCCACCGACGACGACCGCGCCCTCGTCGACGCCGCCCGCCATGGCCACTGAGACTGATCCCGATCGCCTGGCCGAGCTCGAGGAGGAGCGGGCCTTCCTGCTGCGTTCGCTCGACGACCTCGACCGCGAGCACGAGGCGGGTGACATCGACGATGCCGACTACACGACGCTGCGCGACGGTTACACCGCCCGCGCCGCCACCGTGTTGCGGGCCCTCGAGTCGCACCACGCGGCGTTGCCGCCGAAGCGCCCGCGCAACCACACCCGCCTGGCCCTCTGGGCCGGCGTGCTCGTGGTCGTGGCCGTCCTCGCCGGCATGCTCGTGGCGTGGGCGTCGGGTGATCGGCTGCCCGGCGACACCAGCTCCGGCGACATCGCCGAGAGCGTGACGTCGAAGCTGGCCGAGGCTCGGTCGCTCCAGGGCACCGACTTGAAGGGTGCCATCCAGCGCTACGACGAGGTGCTGCGGGTCGAGCCCGACAACGCCGAGGCCCTGGCCTACCGCGGCTGGCTGGTGACGCTCGTCGGCAGCCAGGCCGGCGCCCAGGACCTCGTGCAGAGCGGCGAGCAGTCCCTCCAGCGCGCCATGCAGGTGGCGCCGAACTACGCCGATCCGTTCTGCTTCGAGGCCATCGTGCGCTTCCGGGTCGGCAACGACCCGGCCGGCGCGTCGGCCGCCGTCGACCGGTGCCTTGCCCTGAACCCGCCGCAGCAGGTGCTCGGCCTGGTGCAGAACCTGAAGGCCGAGATCGACGCCGCCCTGGCCGGATCGACTACAACGAGTCCGTGACCACGATCCGCCTGGGGGGCGGGCAGGGCTTCTACGGCGACGGCGTGGACCCGGTCGCCGACGTGCTCGACGCCGGCGTCGACTACCTCGTCTGCGAAGCCCTGGCCGAGTTGACCCTCGCCATCCTGCAGAAGGACCGCCAGCGCGACGAGCGCTTCGGGTACACCCGCGACCTCCCGCAGTACATCCGGTCGGCGCTGCCGTTCATCGTGGACGGGCGCACGAAGTTCATCACCAACGCCGGCGGCATCAACCCCGTGGCCGCCGGCCGAGCCGTGATCGACACGTTGAAGGCGGCCGGTGTGGGCGGCGTCACCGTGGCCACCGTGGTGGGCGACGACGTGCGCGGCCTCGCCGAGGAGCTGGCGTTGCCCGACGACGCGCTGTTCGCCAGCGTCTACCTCGGGGCCCGACCCATCGTGGATGCTCTCGCCCAGGGAGCCCAGATCGTCGTCACCGGCCGCGTCGCCGACGCCTCGTTGTTCCTGGCGCCGCTCGTGTACGAGCACGGGTGGGCATGGGACGACTGGGACCGCCTGGCCGCCGGCGTCGTCGTGGGTCACCTGCTGGAGTGCTCGGGCCAGGTCGCCGGCGGCAACTACTCGGGCGCGTGGTGGGAGAACCCCGACCCCCTGCGCATCGGCTTCCCGATCGCCGTGTGCCAGCCCGACGGCACGGCTGTCATCACCAAACCCGAGGCGGCCGGCGGGATGATCACGTTCGACACGGTGCGCGAGCAGCTCCTGTACGAAGTGCACGACCCGTCGCGCTACCTCAACCCCGACGTCACCGCCGACTTCACGTCGCTGACGCTCGAGGACCTCGGCTCCGACCGCGTGCGAGTCACGGGCACGCGCGGCACGGCGGCACCCGCGACGTACAAGGGCCTGGTGTGCACGCCGGCCGGGTGGGCCGGGGAGGCCACCTTCGCCTATTCGTGGCCCGACGCCGAGGCCAAGGCTCGGGCCGCTACGTCCTGGTTGCGCGCCCGCGCCGAACGGGCCGGCCTGGCCGTGCAGGAGTGGTGCGAGGAGTACTTCGGGGCCGGCGTGTACCACGGCCCGGCCTTCGCCCTGGACAAGGCAGAGGCGGCGGCGGCGGGATGGGAGCCGCCCGAGGTCCTGGGCCGGCTGGCCTGGCGCACGGCCGATCCGGAGTCGGCCGCGGCGGTGGGACGGGGGTCGGGCGTGCTCGGACTGTCCGGCCCGCCCATGATCTCGGGCTTCGGGCGGGCCCGGGGCGGCAAGCCGACCCAGCTCCTCGGATTGGAGGCCATCGCCGTCGACCGGGCCCTGGTTGACGCCCAGGTGCGCATCGACGTGGCCGTGTCCTGACGCCCCTCCCCGTTTCACGCTGGTTCGAGAACCGCTGAGGTTCTTCAGCTGGCGTGAAACGGATGGGTTACGGTGCCCGGCCATGTCGAGCGAGTCACCCCCACCTCCGCCCCCGCCACCTCCGCCTCCGCCGGCCCCTCCGCCCCCTCCGGCGGCGTCCCCTCCACCCCCTCCGTCGGCGTCCCCTGGCGTGGGCTACCCGGTGACGCGGGGTCGGGTGCCCGAAGACATCAGCGGCGTCTTCTACAGCCGAGGCCTCAACATCCTGTTGTTCATCGTGACCCTCGGGATCTGGGGGTTCTTCTGGACCTACCGGACCAACGAGGATCTCAAGCGCTACAACGGCGACGGAATGGGCGGCTGGCTCGGGGTCGTGGTGTATCTGCTCCTGAACGTCGTCCTGATGTTCACGATCCCGAACGAGGTCAAGAACGCCTACGAACGCGACGGCCGATCATCACCCGTCTCGGCGGTGTGGGGCCTGTGGTTCCTGCTGCCGATCATCGGCCACTTCGTGTGGTACCTGAAGGTGCAAGGCGCGCTGAACGACTTCTGGCGGGGCAAGGGCGCCCGAGGGTGACATGAGCGCGAACGCGCCGCCGCCCCCGCCACCCCCTGGGGTTCCGCCGCCGGCGCCGCCGGCCGGCTACCGCCTCGGCGCCGGCCCGCTGCCGCCGTGGCTGGTCCTGTGTTCGGGCGCCAAACGATTCGGCGGCTTCCTGCTCGACACGCTGCTCTTCATCGTGACGCTCGGGATCGGGTGGCTGATCTGGGCCATCATCTTGTGGGGTCACGGCCAGACGCCGGCCAAGCAACTGCTACGCATGCGCATCGTCGACCTGAATACCGGTCGCGGCGCCTCGTGGGGCCCGATGGCTCTGCGTGAGCTGGTCGGCCGCTATCTGTTGGGCAACGTGACGTGCGGGATCACGACGGTGATCGGCGGCATCATGATCCTGTCGGACGAACGGCGTCAGGCCATCTGGGACAAGATCGGCAACACCATCGTCGTCGAGGATCCCTTCAACCAGCTCGACCCGACGAGCGGCTAAACAGGCGGTGGCACGGCGTGGGCGCGGACGAATTCGTCTCCGTCGCGCTCCAGCACCCACGTGGCGCCCTTGCGCCAGTCCGGCTCGCCCTCGACGGCCATGCCGCGCGATGCCAGCAGGTCGATCACGCCCGCGACGACGTCGCCATGGCTGCACAGCACGCTGTCGTCCGGGAGCGCCGTCAGGAGCTCGACGACTCGCCACGCCGGCTCGCCCTCGGCCAGCGCGTCGACCATCTCCACCGACAGGCCGAGCTTGGTCGCCAGCGGCTGCATGGTCTCGACACAGCGCCGGTACGGGCTCGACAGTGCCCTGGGCACGGGCCGGTCGACGAGGAGCCGCATGATCCCTTCTGCTTGTTCCTTGCCGGCCCGAGTCAGCGGGCGGGTCTCGTCGGGCCCGACCCATCCGCTTCGGCTCCCCGCCTTGGCGTGACGCACCAAGTACTGAGCCATAGGTTCGAGAATGTAGTCAAGCGCTGTGGCGGCTGACCATCGCCGCGTACAGTCGTTCACATGGCGTACACAGCACTGCGCGAGATCTGCGGGGTCCGGTCGGGCGACAAGGGCGATATCAGCGATCTGACGCTGTTCGTCGACGACGCCGAGACCTACGACGTCGTGCGGCGCGAGGTCACCATCGAGCGGGTGCGGGCTCATTTCGGTGAGCTCGTGGAGGGCGAGATCGAGCGGTACGAGGCGCCCAACGTGCTGGCCGTGAAGTTCGTGATGCACGGCGCCCTCGGCGGGGGCGGTCCCCGGTCGCTGCGCAGCGACAACCTGGGCAAGACGCTGGGCGGCGGCCTGTTGCGGCTGCGCATCGACGTGCCCGACGACGTGCTGGCCCGGTCGGCCCGTCGCGGCCGCCGCGCTCCGCTGGCTCCGTAGCGCGGAGCGCGGTCGCGCCTCGTCCGACGGTTCGCTTGTGTCGCCCAGTGGGGCGGATTCCGCCCCAACGGGCGCCACGGGCGAAAATGTGGACAGGGGGCGCGTTAAGCGCGGATCAACCGAATGCCAATCGCGCCCTCACCGCCGCCACAGCGGGACGTGGTCCCTTGGCCGGCGTCACCTCGTCCGAGGTGCCCTACCAAGAGGAGATTCCCATGCCGCACCAGTTCGATCCCGATCGTCCCGGTGAGATCCAGGGCCTGTTCGGCTCCGTGGTCGTCGCCGACCCGGCCGTCGCTCCCAACGCGCCCAACCACGTGCTCGACCCGACCAAGCCCTTCACCGTCACCATGACGTGGCGGCTCGTCGGCCCCGACGTCCCGCTGTGGCTCGCCGGGCTCGCCCCGTCCGACTGGGACGTCGCGGTCTACGCCGAGTCGATGGGCCCCGGCCCCGAGATCATCATCGCCGAGGCGACCCATCCCCGGCTCGGGTTCGTCAAGCCCGACCCCAACACGTGGGAGTTCACCCACACCGTCAACGTGGCCGCCGGCACCCTGCCGGAGGAGAACCCCGGGCCGGCCGGTCCGTCGGGTGTCTACAAGCTCGTGGCGACCGTGTTCCTGAACTCCACCCTCGGCATGCCTGGGTTCGACATCGCCGGCTTCAACGAGGGCCCGATCATCAAGGTCGAGAACCCCGTCTGAGCCGTCGTCGCCGTCCTCCGCTCGCCCCGACGAGCGGAGGCGCGGCCCCGGAGAGCTACTGACTGACCGACACCTGCAGGCCGACGCCCGAGCCGTGCAGCGCGGTTGGGTCGCCCTTGATGATCACCATCAGCGCGCCGCGGCGCAGCTGCACCGTCCGTCCGCACTCCTCGGCGGTGCAGGCGAAGACGACGGCGTCGCCTTGGCGGTCCACCCAGGTCATCTCGTGTCGTGCCACACGGGCACGTTACCCACCGTCACCCGGCCGTAGCAGTACCCAGCGCCGCCAGGCGGGGCGACGGGCGCACGCCGAGCTCGTCCTCGAGGCGGGCCGAGTAGCGGGCGAAGGCGGCGTTCAGCCGGCGCACGGCGCGCCGGTCGGCCAGTGTCTTCAACCAGCACTCGACGAGCTCCTCGTCGAGATCGTCGACCAGGAGGCCGAGCTGAGCCGCCCAGGACGCCCCAAAAAGGTCGCCGGCGTCGAGGCACAGCAGCGTGAGGCGCTTGATGGCGTCCAAGTGGGCGTGCTGCACGAAGGCCCGATGGGGTGCCACCCAGTCGGTGTAGCGCTCCTCCGGCAGCAGCTCGCCCGTGTGCAACTCGATGGCGGTGCGATACGCCTCGATGGCGGCGGCCCGCTCGCCGGACCGGTCGAGGCGATGCGCCTCCTGGAGCTGCTCGAGGAAGCCCCGGACGTCGACGACGGTGGGGACGTCGGGGTTGATCCGGTAGGTGCCGGCGCGGTGCTGGACGATGCCGGTCCAGTCGAAGGCCCGGCGGATGCCGGTGACGGCGACGTTCAAGTTGTTGCGGCCCCGCTCCGGGTCGAAGCCGGGCCAGCACAGCTCGATCAGCACGTCACGCGACACCGGCGCCGCCGTCACGACGAGGTACTCGAACACCGAACGCGATCGGCCGACGAGCTGGTCGGTGACGTCCCGGCCCCGGTACGAGACCCGGAAGGCCCCGAGCAGCGCGATGCGCAACTCCGGCTCCGCGTGTCCTGCCATACGAATGCATGGAGCGCGAAACCCGCCGCCTGATACCCACGCAGAAGGTTCTGACGAAACTGAGGGCGCATTACGCGCCCCTGGTTTCGTCAGAACCCGGAGGGCGACTTCACAGCGTGGCGGTGCGGCCCAGGGCGCGCAGGCGGCCGATGACGGCCGGCAGGGCGTCGAGGACGGCGTCGACGTCGTCGTCGGTGGAGCTCCAGCCCACGCTGACCCGCAGCGACCGGTGGGCGTCGACCCCCATGGCCTCCAGGACGGGCGACGGCAGCAGGTCCTCCGAGGCACAAGCGCTGCCCGAGTGCACGGCGATGCCGGCCTGGTCCAGACCCAGCAGGACGGCTTGGGGCTCGATGCCGTCGATCCCGAGGCACACGATGTGGGGCAGCCGGCCGGCCGAATCGGGATCCCCGTAGAGCTGGACGCCGTCGAGAGCAGCGTTGCCGTCCACGAGACGCTGGCTCAGCCGGCGCTGGCGCTCGGCCTCCTCCGGCGCGACGGCGCCGGCGGCGGCGCCCCAGCCGACGATGGCGGGCACGTTCTCGTAGCCGGCCCGCCGGGCCCGCTCCTGGTCGCCGCCGACGAGGAGCGGGCGGACTCGCAGCCCCCGGCGCACCAGCAAAGCACCGACACCGGGCGGCCCGCCCATCTTGTGGGCGCTCACGGACAGGAGGTCGGCGCCGAGCTCGTCGAAGTCGATTGGGACGCGACCGGCCGCCTGCGCCGCGTCGACGTGCACCAGCACGCCGACCGAGCGGCACGCCGCCACGACGTCGGCGATCGGCTGCAGCGTGCCGACCTCGTGGTTGCCCCATTGGAGGTGCACCAGCGCCGTCTCGCCCGGCCGTACGGCGTCGAGCACGGCCGCCGGGTCGACCCGGCCCAGCCGGTCGCAGCCGACGACCGTGACCGACGGGGCGAACTGCGCCGACGACAGGCGCACGGCCGAGTGCTCGACGGCCGGCACGACGACGTGCCCACCGGCCCGCTCGACGGCTCCCCAGACGGCGGCGGCGATGGCCTCGGTGGCGCCGCTGGTGAATACGACCGATCGCGGCCGGCTGCCGAGCAGCCGGGCGACCGCCGCGCGGGCGTCCTCGACGGCCAGGCGCGCCTCGTGACCCTCGCTGTGGATGCGTGCCGGATCGCCCACCCGATCGGCCGAGAGCCACTCGACCATGGCATCGCGTGCGGCGGGGAGCAGGGGTGACGTAGAGGCGTGGTCGAGATAGTGGCGGGCCACTAGACCACTAGAACGACGTGACGCAGACCTCGTCGCCGTGGGGCAACGAGGCGGCCGTCTCCGGCTCGGTGTCGCCGTACAGCGAGGCGAGCATCCCCTTGACCATGCCGCGATCGACGGCGCAGATCACCGGGTGCTCGATGGCGGCGGCGCCGAACGGGCAGTGGTTGTTCACGATGCGCAACTCCGTGCCGCGCTTCTCGGTGTGGGCGGCGAAGCCGTGGGCGGTGAGGGCGTCGGCGACGGCGTGGAGCGCAGCCCGGAACGAGCGTTGGCCGCCGGCGGTGCCGTCCGTGCCGGCCAGCCCGACCGCCATGGCCCGTCCGTATTCGATGCCGACCTCCTCGGCCATCGCCTCGGCCTCGGCGGGCGACAGGCGGGCCAGCGCCCGACCGAGCATGGTCAGGACGAGGTCGTCGGTCTTCACCGGCACGGACAAGGTGACCTGTTCGTCGTGGGCCCGATAGCGCTTCGACGGCCGGCCGGCGCCACCGGATTCGCTGCGCTCGACGGCGACGTCGAGGTACCCGCCGGCGGCCAGCTTGTCGAGGTGGTGGCGGGCGACGTTGGGGTGCAGCCCGAAGCGTTCGGCCACTTGGGTGGCGGTGACGCCCCGCTCGCGCTCGTGCTCGTGGGCGTAGAGGTAGATGGCGCGGCGCGTCGGGTCGCCGAAGGCGTTCGTTATGGCCGACACCGCCGCCGTGAACGCACCCGGAGTGAGCGTCGAGGTGGGTGCCATCTGCTCCACGCCGGTATTCTACCTATCGCCATAGTGCAAATCGGCCGGAGCCGTGCTGGAGGAACGCTGCCCATGCCCATCACTCCTGACCAGGTGATCGACGCGCTCCGGCCCGTCCAGGACCCGGAGCTGCACCGCTCGATCGTCGATCTCGGGATGGTGCGCGACGTGGTCGTGGGCGCCGAGGGCAGCGTCGCCATCACCATCGCCCTTACCGTCGCCGGGTGCCCTCTGCGGGCCGAGATCCAGTCGCGCGTCGGCGCCGCCGTGGCGCCCCTTGGCATCGACTCCGTCGCCCTCGACTTCACTGTGATGACCGACGACGAGCTGGCTGCCCTCCGCCAGCGCCTGCACGGCGATCCGCACGCCAGCGCCGGCAGCCAGGCCGCCCACGGGCACGCCGAGGGCCGGCGCATTCCGTTCGCCGAGGCGGACTCGCGGACCCGCCCGTTGTTGATCGCGTCGGGGAAGGGCGGCGTCGGCAAGTCGAGTGTCACCACCAACCTGGCCGTGGCGCTGGCCCAGCGGGGCCACTCGGTCGGCGTGCTCGACGCCGACGTTTACGGCTTCTCGGTGCCGCGCATGCTCGGCGCCGACCGCGACCCGGTCGCCATCGACCAGATGCTCCTGCCCCCCGAGGCGTGGGGCGTCCGGTGCATCTCGATGGGGTATTTCGTGCCGGACGGCCAGGCCGTCATCTGGCGGGGCCCGATGCTGCACAAGGCGCTCGAGCAGTTCCTCACCGACGTCTACTGGGACGACCCCGACTTCCTGATCGTCGACATGCCGCCGGGCACGGGCGACATCGCCATCTCGCTCAGCCAGTACCTGCCGCGCGGTGAGGTGTACGTGGTGACCACGCCGCAGCCGGCCGCCACGCAGGTGGCTCGCCTGTCGGCGGCGATGGCCCAGAAGGTGCACCTCGAGGTGAAGGGCGTCGTCGAGAACATGTCGTGGTTCACCGGTGACGACGGCGTGCGCTACGAGCTGTTCGGTCGCGGCGGCGGACAGGAGCTCGCCGACGAGCTGGGCGTCCCGTTGCTGGCCCAGGTGCCGTTGCTGTCGCCGTTGCGGGAAGGCGGCGACGAGGGCAAGCCGATCACCGCCGTGGCGCCCGACAGCGAAGCCGGCCGGGTCTTCCACACGCTCGCCGAGCGGATCGCCGTCGATCTGAAGCCGAAGAAGGTGTTCCGCCGGGAGCTCACCATCCGCTGACCCCTCGGGGCCCTCTGGTTTCACGCCAGGTCAACTACGTCAGTCGTAGTCACACCAGCGTGAAACGAAAGGGGAGGGGCGGCTACGGGAGCGGAATGGGTGGCAGCAACGGCAAGTCGATGGTGATGCCCGAGTCGTCCGGGTCGGGGTTCGGGGCCGGGGCCGGCGTGGTGGTGGTCTCGGGCGGCACGGTGGTAGGCGGAAGCGTCACCGGGGGCGCCGCCGTCGTGGGCGGCAGCGTGGTGGCCGGCTGGGTGGTGGCCGGTGGGGCCGCCGTCGTGGCGGGGGGCGCCGGGCTCGTCGGAGGCGGGGCCGTTCCGGTGCCGGGGTCCGGCTCCGGCTCGGCCGCCGGCTCGGTGGCGGGTGGCTGGGTACCCGATCGGGGCCGAGTCGTGGTGGTGGTGGATCGGCGGCTGGTGGTCGGCACCGCCGATACGACGGCGGAGCTGTCGACCGGGGGAGCCGTCGACTCGGCGCCCACAACGGCGAGGGCGATCGTGGACGGGGCGCCGGCCGTCGTGGAGGCGGCCACCGTCGTCGTGGTGCCGGTGACGGGACGTGTCGTGCTGGGCGCCACCGTGGTGGACGCCGTGCTGACCTCCACGGGCGGCGACGGGCCGGGCTGCGACTGGTCGCCCGACGACGACGGAACCTGCCACACGACGGCGAGCACCCCCAACGCCACGATCTCGCTGGCGATGATGATCCTGGCCAGTCGCCGCCGCCTGCGGGGCCGGTCGGTGAGGTCCTCGTAGAGGTCTTCGTCGATCACACTTGGCCCCGACGGTAGTCCCTCGGTGGCGTCCGATGATGGGCCTCTAGGATCATCCCGACCCACCCGAAGGAGAAGCACGTGGACGTTCGCATCGGTGTCACGCAGGCGCCCCGGGAGCTCAGTCTCGAGCTCGCCGATGACACCGACCGTGATGCCTTGAAGGACCAGATCGACGCAGCCATCGCCGCCGGTGACCGCGTCTTGTGGCTCACCGACCGCCGAGGGCGCCAGGTCGCCGTGCCCGTGGACAAGCTCGCCTACGTCGAGGTCGGTCCGCCCGACGGAGACCGCCGGATCGGTTTCGGCAGCTGACTTGAGCGGCTCGCTCCTCGAGCGGCGCCTGCTGTTCGTCACCGGCAAGGGTGGCGTCGGGAAGACCACTGTCGCCGCCGCGCTCGCCCTGCTGGCCGCCCGGTCCGGGCGCAAGACACTGGTGTGCGAAGTCGACGCCAAGGGCACCCTGGCCGACGCGTACGAGACGGCCCCGCTGGCCTTCGAGCCGCGTCTCGTCGGGCCCCGGCTGCACGCCATGGCCATGAACACCGAGGACTCGCTGCGCGAATACCTGGGCCTGCAGCTCCGTGTGCCGCTCCTGGCCCGGGTCCGCCCGCTGGCCCGCACCCTCGACTTCGTGGCGACGGCCGCGCCCGGTGTCCGGGAGATCCTCACGGTCGGCAAGCTCTGCTACGAGGTCCGGGAGCAGCACTACGACCTGGTCGTGGTGGACGCCGTGGCGACGGGCCACATCATCGGGCAGCTGACCGCACCCCAGACGATCCAGGAACTGGTCCACGTCGGCGTCGTCAGCGAGCAGACCCGGTGGATGCTGGCCATTCTCGAGGATCCGCTCGTGACCGGGTTGGTGATCGTGACGACCACCGAGGAGATGCCGGTGGTGGAGACCATCGAGCTGGCGGGACGGGTCCAGGCCGAGACGAAGGTCGAGTTGGGCGCCGTCGTGGTCAACCGGGTGCTGCCCGAGCTGTTCGGCCGGGCCGAGGAGGACGTCTTCGATCGGTTGCGGTCACCGGAGCCCTGGGGCCAGCTCCAGACGGCGGCCGGGGCCGGCGTGGGCGCCGTCTTCGACGCCGCCGAGCTGGCCGTGTCGTTGCGGCGCCGGCGCGCCGAGCACCTCGCCGCCCTCCGGGAGGCGCTCCCGGCCTCGCTGCCGATGCTCTTCGTGCCCGAGCTGTTCGCCCGCACCACCGGGATGCGGGCCACGGCGCAGGTCGCCGGCGCGCTGGCCGAGGAGCTGCCGTGACCACGTCGGTGGAGCACCTCCTCGCCGCCAAGGAGATCGCCATCGCCTGCGGATCGGGGGGCGTCGGCAAGACCACCGTCGCCGCCGCCCTCGGCACCATGGCCGCCACCCACCTCGGTGGCCGGGTTCTCGTCCTCACCGTCGACCCGGCCCGGCGCCTGGCCAGCGCCCTCGGCCTCGAGGCCCTCGGCAACGTGGAGACGCGTGTCGCCGCCGACGCCTTCGCCGCCGTCGGTCTCGAGCCACGGGGCGAGCTGTGGGTCGCCATGCTCGACACCAAGCAGAGCTGGGACGACCTCGTGCGCCAGCACGCGCCCGACGACCGCACGCGCGACGCCATCCTGGCCAACCCGCTGTACACGAACATCACCGCCAAGTTCGTGCAGAGCCACGACTACATCGCCATGGAGCGGCTGTTCGAGATCCACGCCTCCGGCCGGTACGACCTCGTCGTCGTCGACACGCCCCCGACCCGCCATGCCCTCGACTTCCTCGACGCGCCAGCCCGCATGACCGAGTTCTTCGGCAGCCGCCTGCTGCGCTGGCTCACCGTGCCCTACCGCAGCCGGTTCGTCACGCTGGCGTCGCGGCCCTTCTACCAGATGGCCGATCGGATCCTCGGCACGAAGTTCCTCCAGGACATCGCCGAGTTCTTCAGCCTCTTCCAGACCATGGAGCGCGGCTTCGTGAGCCGGGCGCGCGAGGTGGCGCGGGTCCTCGCCGATCGGCGCACGACGTTCGTCGTCGTGAGCACGCTCGAGGCGGCGCCGCTCCAGGAGGCGGAGTTCTTCATGGAGGCGTTGCGGGCCCGGCGGTTGCAGCTCGGGGCGCTGGTGCTCAACCGGGTGTTGCCGCCGTACCTGCTCGACGCCGGCGCCACCGCCGCCGCCGACGTGCTGCGCGTCTCGGCGCCAGACCTCGGTGCCCGCCTGGCGCCCGCCGTCGACGCACCGCCGCCCCGGGTGAGCGGGGTGCTGGCCGAAGTGGCGGCGAGCTTCTTCAACTTCCAGGTGGTCGCCAAGCGGGAGGCCGAGCAGCGCGCCGAGCTGGCCGCTGCGCCCGAGATCACGGTGGCGGTGCCGTACCTCGACGAGGACGTCCACGACCTCGCCGGTCTGGCCCGCCTCGGCGCCCGCCTGTGGAGCTGAACGCGTCTTCGTCGCCACCATCCGCTGCAGGCGCCGGCCGACTCGCGATCTGCCATCCTTGAGCGCCGATGGCCACCGTCGCCGAGCTCGTTCGCCAGCACACCCGTCTGGCGCGCGGCGACTTGGCCCACCTCCAGCGCCTCGTGGGCGAGTGGGGGATGTTGGCCGACTTCTGCTTCGCCGACCTCCTCCTCTACGTGTTCACCGAGGACGGCCGGTGGCTGGTGATCGGGCAGGTGCGGCCGGCCACGGCCCAGACCCACTACATCGCCGACTGGGTCGGCACCGCCGCCAACAGCACCGAGATCGCCCTCCTCGACCAGGCGCGCGCCGGCACCATCGTCGAGGGCGAGACCAAGGTCACCGACGTCGACGGACCCACACAGATGATGGCCATCCCGGTCCGTCACGAGGGCACGGTGATCGCCGTGCTGACCCGCGAGTGGTCGCCGCGCATCACCCGCCAGCCGGGCGAGCTGGAGCGGACCTACCTGTCGATCTTCAAGCGGTTCGTGGCGATGATCGCCGACGGCTCCTTCCCGTTCCCGGGCGAGCGGCAGCCGGCATCCGAGCCGAGGGTCGGAGACGGCGTGATGGTGCTCGACTCCGAGGCCCGGGTTCGCTACGCCTCACCCAACGCCGTGTCGGCGTTGCACCGCGTCGGCATCAGCGCCAACGCCGTCGGCCTGCGCCTGGCCGAGCTCGGGTTCGACGACGGACCGGTGCGAGCCGCCTTCGATCGGCGCGAACCGGTGCTCGAAGAAGTGGAGCAAACGCCGGAGATCACGCTCCTCACCCGGTGCATCCCGATCCTCGAGTCCGGCGCCGTCACCGGCGGCGTGCTGCTCGTGCGCGACATCTCCGAGCTCCGCCGGCGCGACCGTCTACTCGTCTCGAAGGACGCCACCATCCGCGAGATCCACCATCGGGTGAAGAACAACCTGCAGACCATCTCCTCGCTGCTGCGACTCCAGGGACGCCGCCTCTCGTCGCCGGAGGCCAAGGCGGCCATCAACGAGTCGGTGCGGCGCATCCGCACCATCGCGCTCGTGCACGAGACGTTGTCACGGGAGGCGGGCGACGACATCGCCTTCGTCGAGATCCTCCACCCGCTGGCCCGCATGGCCGAGGAGAGCCTGCAATCGCCGGACCGCCCGGTCCGCTTCCGCGTCGAGGGCGACGGCGGGAAGCTGCCCGCAGCCATCGCCACCCCCTTGGCCGTGGTGCTCACGGAGCTGTTCCAGAACGCCGTCGATCACGCCTTCCCGACGGGGAGCCGGCCCGGTGCGGTCGTGGTGCTGCTCGCCAACGACGGCACCACGCTCTCCGTGACGGTGGTCGACGACGGTACCGGGCTGCCCGACGGGTTCTCGCTCGACACCGCCACCGGGTTGGGCCTGTCGATCGTGCGAACGCTGGTGACCACCGAGTTGGGCGGCACCATCGCGCTCCGGCCCGCGTCTGACGCCGACATGACGGCCGCCGGACTCGATCCGCCCGGGGGCGGGCGCGGCACCGTGGTGGCACTCCGCATCCCGGTTGCGCCCGACGGGCGCTGACACCTTTCGTTCCTGTCGGGGAGTCGCGCCAGGAAGCGCCCGTTCAGCGGCCAGGAACCCTTGTGTCGGTCATGACGCCGAGATGGCCGCCTTCTGCCGGGCCACGTACGCACGCCGCAGCTTCCGGCGGTCCTCCTCCGTCGTGCCGCCCCAGATGCCCGAGTCCTGGTTGGTGGCCAGGGCGAATTGGAGACATTCGGCCTGCACCGGGCAGACGGCGCACACCGCCTTGGCTTGGTCGATCTGCACCAGGGCCTGGCCCGTGGTACCGACGGGAAAGAACAGATCCGGGCTGGTGTCCCGGCAGGCTGCGTCTTTGCGCCACCGGTAGTCGGAGTTGGTGAGTGCCAGGCTGGTCGCAAGTGCAGACACGGGAACGCTCCTACATGTGACGACGTTCACATGCCCAGCGGAGCAACAAACCGGGGGGAAATCAGTTGCACACGACAGGGACTTCTTCAACGTACGTCACCGATCACCTGCTGACAAGAGGTGATTTGACAGCGGTTCGCAATCTGGTCGAAACGCGCCCGTCGCTGTGACAAAGGTCATCGCCCACCGACCTCGTCGAGTTGGCGGTGCGGCTCCTCAGGGGACGATCAGGTTGAGGGCCTCGGGTTCGTGGCGGAACGAGAGCCGCCGGGTGTCACCGAGGAAGTCGCCGTCCACCTGGTAGGGGAACGGGGCCGCTGACGTCACTGACACGCCACCGAGGTCGGTGCGGACGTCGATGTGCCGGCTCGGTTCGACCGGCCGCCCCCGCAGCGCCCGCGTCACGGCACCGAGCACGGTGGTGGCCCGCAACGAGCGGAACGTGATGGCGACGAGGCCGCGGTCGAGGTCGGCGGCGGGCGCCAGCGACAGCGGCCGGTTCCCGAGATACGTGTACGGGTTGCAGTTGAGGACGATGGTGAAGTAGCCGTCGGGCACGACGGTGCCGTCGGCGAACGCCACCTCGAAATGGGGCCGGCGCCGGTCGTAGTCCCGCAGCCAGGTGGCCAGGGCGGCCCACACGAAGAGCGGGTGGCCGGCCCACCGCTTCAGCGAACCCTGGCGCTCGACCCGACCGACGACGGCGGCGTCGAACCCGATGCCGGTGTGGAAGCAGAAGTACCGCCGGTTCACCGAGCCGAGCCCCACTCGGCGGACGCTTTCGCGCTTCACCCCGTCGGCAACCACGTTGGCCGCCGCCACCGGGTCGTTGGGGACGCCGATGATGCGGGCGAACACGTTGGTGGACCCGCCGGGCAGGACGGCCAGGGCGGTGTCGCTGCCGGCGATGCCGTTGGCCGCCTCGTTCAGCGTGCCGTCGCCACCGAGGGCGGCCACCACCTCGACCCCCCTCGACGCGGCGTCCTGGGCGAAGCGGGTGGCGTGGCCGCGGCGGTTGGTGACCACGGTGGTGACGTCGGCGACGGCCCCCAAGGTCTGCTGGACCAGGACGGTGTTGCGGGCCGTGACCGACGAGGCGAACGAGTTCACGATCAACAGCAGCCGCAAGACCGTCCACGCTACCGGGAGGGAACGGAGAGCGAGCGGGTCTCTGGCTGTCGGAGGGCCTGGTCCGACAGAATGGTCGGCCATGAACGTCGTCGTCTGCGTGAAGCAGATCCCCGACCCGGCCACGCCGGGCGCCCTCGACCCGAACAGCAAGACGCTGAAGCGCGAGGGCAAGCTCATTCTCGACGAGTCGGACTCGTACGGGGTCGAGATGGGCCTCCAACTGGCCGACGCCGCCGGGGGTGGCGAGGTGAGCCTGGTGTCCATGGCGCCCAACGACGAGGTGTCGGGGCTGCGGACGGCGCTGGCGATGGGCGCGGCCAAGGCCGTGCTCGTCTCCGACCCGGCGCTGCAGGGCTCCGACGCCCTGACGACGGCGAAGATCCTGGCCAAGGCCATCGAGCGGATCGGCGGTGCCGACCTCGTGCTCACGGCCACCGAGTCCACCGACGGGTACACCGGCACGGTGCCCGAGCAGATCGCCGAGGTGCTCGGCTGGCCCTCGGTCACCTTCGCCAAGCACGTCGAGGTCGACGGCAGCACGGTGAAGGTGCAGCGCCAGACCGAAGCCGGGTACGACCAGGTCGAGTGCCCCTTGCCGGCGGTCGTGTCCGTCACGGCGGGCGTGGTCGAGCCCCGCTATCCCAGCTTCAAGGGGATCATGGCGGCGAAGAACAAGCCGGTCGACACGGTGAAGGCCGGCGATCTGGGCGTCGAGGTCGTCGGCTGGGCTGGCGCCGGCCAGGAGATCGTCGACGTCGCCGCCGCCGAGGCGCGCAAGGCGGGGGAGATCGTGGAGGACGATGGCGAGGGCCACCTCAAGATCATCGGCTTCCTCGAAGGCCTCAAGGTCATCTGAGAACCCGGAGAGACGACACCACCATGGCCATCGACACCGTCTGGGTCTTCGCCCAGTCCTCCAACGGGGTGCCCACCACCGGCACGCTCGAACTCCTCACCAAGGCCCGGTCGCTGACGAGCGGCGCCGTGGCCGCCTTCCACGCCGGCGGCGATGCCGACGCCATCGCCGGCGCCCTCGGCGCCCACGGGGCGTCGAAGCTCTACACCACCGGCGATCTCGAGGGTCGCTTGCCCGGTCCGCCCGTGGCCGCCGCCATGAAGGCCGTCAGCGACGGCGGCGACGCTCCCGACCTCATCCTGTTCGCCCAGACGTACGAGGGACGCGACGTCGCCGGGCGCCTGTCGGTGAAGCTCGACCGCACGGTGCTCACGAACAACACCGACATCACCGTCGACGGCGATTCGGTGAAGGTCACGACGGCGATCTTCGGCGGCAACCTCCTCGTCACCGCCACGTTCACCGGGGATCGGCCGTACATCGCGCTCTTCCGGCCCAAGTCGTTCGCCGCCGAGGAGTCAGGCGGTGGTCCGGCCGAGGTCGTCACCGTCCCCGTGCCCGACCTCGGTGCCGCCGGCGCCGCCCGGGTCACCGGGGTCCACGTCGAGGAGGCCACCGGGCCCAAGCTCGACGAGGCCGCCATCGTCGTGTCGGGCGGGCGCGGCCTCGGCGAGGCCGGCAAGTACGAGATGATCGAGCAGCTGGCCAAGCTGCTGAAGGGGGCGCCGGGGGCGTCGCGGGCCATCGTCGACGCCGGCTGGGTGCCCTACTCGTACCAGGTGGGCCAGACCGGCAAGGTGGTGAAGCCCACCGTCTACATCGCCGCCGGCATCAGTGGCGCCACGCAGCACATGGTGGGCATGAAAGGCGCCAAGAACATCGTCGCCATCAACAAGGACAAAGAGGCGCCGATCTTCTCGATCGCCGACCTCGGCATCGTCGGCGACGTCCACAAGGTGCTGCCCAAGCTGATCGAGGCCCTCCAGGCGCGCTCCTGAAGGTCGGTACGCTCGCTCGATGAGCGCGTGGCGCAACTGGGCGCGCAACCAGACGGCGTCTCCCGTCGCGATCCACCACCCGGCCGACGAGGACGAGCTCGTCACGATCGTCAAGCAGGCGGCGTCGCAGGGCGTGCCGGTGAAGGCGGCCGGGACCGGCCACAGCTTCACGGGTGCGGCGCTGACGAACGGGCGGCTCGTGCTGCTCGACCGGTACAGCCGCGTGCTCGACATCGACACCGACCGTTACCGCGTCACCGTGCAGGCCGGCATCACGCTCGAACAGTTGAACGAGGTGCTCGACGGGCGCGGGCTGGCCTTGCCGAACCTGGGCGACATCGCCTACCAGACCGTCGCCGGTGCCACGGCGACGGCCACCCACGGGACCGGGAGCGAGCTCCCCGGCCTGGCTGCCCAGATCGTGGGGCTGCGCATCGTCACCGGCGACGGCTCGGTCGTGAGCTGCTCGGCCGACGAGGAGTCCGAGGTGTTCCGCTGCGTCCGTGTCGGCGTGGGCGCGCTGGGCATCGTGTCGACGGTGACGCTGCAGCTGGTGCCGGCCTTCCACCTCCACGCCGTGAACGAGCCTCGGCGCGTCGACGACGTGCTGGCCGAGCTCGACGCTCTCGTCGACGGTAACGACCACTTCGAGTTCTTCTGGGTGCCTCATACCGGGTGGGCGCTCACCAAGCGCAACAACCGCACGACGGCACCGCTGGCGCCGCGCTCGCGCGCCAGGCAGTGGTGGGACCAGATGGCGATGGAGAACTACGCCTTCGGTCTCGTGTGCCGCCTCGGCCGGGCCCGGCCGCAGTGGATCCCTCGGCTGGCTCGGGCCCTACCGGCGTCGGGACGCCAGGAGTACGTCGACCGCAGCTACAAGGTGTTCGCCAGTCCCCGCCACGTCCGGTTCTACGAGATGGAGTACGAGATCCCGCGGGAGGCGTGCGCCGACGCCCTGAATCGCGTGCGGCGGTTCGTCGACGACGAAGGCTTGCGGCTGAGCTTTCCAGTCGAGGTGCGCTTCACGGCGCCCGACGACATCCCGCTGTCGACAGGCTACGGCCGCCCCAACGCGTACATCGCCGTCCACGTCTTCGAGGGCACCGGGTACGAGCCGTACTTCCGCGGCGTCGAGGGCATCATGGACGACTACGGCGGGCGTCCCCACTGGGGCAAGCTCCACTTCCAGTCGGCCGACACCCTTGCGGCGCGCTACCCGGAGTGGGATCGCTTCCAAACGGTGCGCCGCCGCCTCGACCCCGACGGTCGCTTCGCCAACGCCTACACCCGCCACATCTTCGGCTCCTGAGCGAACTGACGCGCGTTTTGGGTGTATACGACCCTCAACGCGCGTCAGTTGCCAAGAGGGCCCACGCCAGTCCTTCGGCCGGGTCCCACACGGCCAGGCGGACCTGCCAGCCGGTGACGGGTTCGTGGGCGTCCCACCAGTACCAGCGCAGCTCGCTGATGACGTCGCCGAGCTCGGCGGGGTCGGGTGGCCAGTCGAGGCCGCCGAGCGCCGCCGCCGTCCACCACGCCCCGAACCGCCCGGCCGCTGCACCCGGGCGGCGGGCGTGGGCGCCGCCGCTGGCCGCCGCCCACGCCATCCAGGCCATGGCCTCGGC
>JBKOXV010000078.1:0-7773 GCA_046725105.1 bacterium
GCTCGGGATACTGATTCTGATGACCGGTGGAAGGTCAAGGCACGACCTCGCGGAGCGCCCCCAGCACGCCCGCCTCGTAGTCGGCGTCGTCGACGCTTCGGCGCTCACCCTCCAGCCGTTGGGCGTCGCCTCCGATCGGCGTTCGCAGTGGCGGGTGCTCGACCTCGGCCAGGGCGAGGATGTGCTCGGCCACCTCGTCCGCCGTCAGGGCGTGACCGCGCATGCCCGCGAGAGCGGCCAGGGATCGCTCGCGCAGCGCGACGTAGTCCTGGTCGGTGATTTCGATCAGGGTCCGGTTCTTCGGAAACGACGTGATCACGGCGGCCGGCTCGGCCAGGAGCACGTCGATCCCGAAGTCCTTCACCTCGAGGCGCAAGGTCTCGGTGATCGCCTCGAGCGCCACCTTGCTGGCGGCGTAGACGCCCAGCAGCGGGAAGCCCCGCAGCGCCGCCGACGAGATGGTCACGATGCGACCCTGCCGGCGCCGGCGCATCCCGGCCAGCACCGCCTGGCTCACCCGCACGGCGCCGAGCACGTTGGTCTCGAAGACCCGACGCATGACGTCGACCGGAAGAAGTTCGACCGGTCCCCACGCGCTGATGCCGGCATTGTTGACGAGGAGATCGATCTCACCGGCCGCAGCCACCGCCGTGGCCACCGATCCATCGTCGGTGACGTCGAGTGCCAGCCGTTCCCGTACGGGCAGTGCGCGCAGCTCTTCGGGCTCGCGGGCCGTGGCCACCACGTCGTAGCCCCGCCGCGCGAAGGCGACGGCGCAGGCGTGGCCGATTCCACTGGAGCAGCCAGTCACCAGTACCCGACTCGTGCCGGCCCGACAGGCCGTCATCGTCGTGGCATCTCTGCGGTGACGAGCCCGGGACCGACCGAGACGCCTCGGGCGTTCTCGGACCACATCTCGATGTCCAGGACACCGGCGTCTCCGTCGACCCGAGCGTGACGCACGACGCCCCGCACGACGACCGTGTCGTCGGCCACGTTGAATGCTCTCATCCGGAAGCCGCTGATCGAGCGGATCGCGCCCTCGATGCCGATGAACTCGCGGGCCGCCCGCTCCCACATCCCCAGCAAAAAGACGCTGTTGGCATAGACGTCCGGGGCACCCTCGGACCGGGCCCAGTCCCGGTTGTGGTGGATCGGGTTGAAGTCGCGATTGGCTCCCGCCTCGACTACGAGCCGATACAGGGACAGCGGGAAGGCGACGGCATCGACGGCCTGGCCCTCCACCACCTCGCTCCAGCGCCGCGAGCGTGACCAGTCGACCGACCTCGGCGGGGGCACCGACCACGCCGCCGTTCCTCCCGGCGGGCCGAGCGTGTCGTCGGCCCGTGTCGCGGTCGAGGAGGAGTGACGTTCGGACGGGTGGCTCGGTTCGTAGCGGTACACGCGGTTGCGAGTGCGCAGCACCACTTCGCCCCACTGGTTGTGTACCTCCGACTCCCACGTCATGAACGCGCCCCGCCCGAGGCGCGTCTGCTTGGGCACGCACGCCACGAGCCGGTTCCCGACCCGGGCGAGCCGATCACCGACGACAACGCGGCCCAGCACATCCAGCTCGAGGTCGGTCGCGAAGTAGGCCGGACTCGGCGGCTCCAACCCGGTCGTCATGGGCGCCACCGGTGTACGGGCGGGTGATGCGTCGGCGCCGGCCCCCGTGAACACGGGCGGCTCGCCGGGTCGCCACATCGCGGGGATGGTGAAACTCAGGATGCTGCTGACGGGCGCGACGATGTCGGCGTAGCCGGCCACTCGGGCCGCGCCGGCGTCGTGATGCAACGGGCACCCGAGCTCGAGGGCTTCGCAGAACCGGCGGATGGCACCCGCCTCGACCGTGTCCGGGCCGACTCGGGGCGTGCCGTCACCGAAGTCCTGGCCGACGACCTCGACCACGGGTTGCCAGGCGGCCTTCCATTCCACGTCGGGCTCGACGGCGGTATCAGTCCCTGGCATCGAGGGCCCGCAGCGCGAACTGGTTCAAGCCGTCGTCGGCGGGGCCGGCGACGCCGGTCAATCCGATCGGCTCGGTGTCGGTCGCCACGAGTCGCGCCAGCGTGGCGGGATCGTGGGCGTGGGCTCCGAAGCGGATGCCGTCGAGCGTCCGGCCCACGATGTAGCCCTTCACGGCGGCACCGTCGCGTGCGTGCTCGACGGTGTACGTCTCGACGACGGCCGGCCCGTCGACGTGCTCAGCGACGGGAGGGGGAGCAGACGCCGGCGACGGCAGCGGTTCGGACGCTCCCACGTAGCCGTGGGGGTGAGCGTCGGTGGCCAGGAGGACGGCGTGGTGCTTCGTGACCACTTCGCCGTTGCCGTACACCAGTCCGATCCGACCACCGGTACGCAGCGCGGCCACCGTCGACGCCACGGCGTGCATCGAATAGTTGTTGGCCGGCGCGCCGAAGGCGTTGAGCCCGCCGGTCGTCGTGCGCGGTACATCGGGCCGCAGCCCGAGGATCTCGAGCGCCAGCTTAGGGACGACCGGGTAGCAGCTGTAGAGGTCGACGACGTCGAGATCGGCCGCGGTGACCTCGGCGCGCGCCAGCGTCTGCTCCAACGCGCACGCCATCGCCGGCGATCGGGCGTAATCGGTCCGAGCGAACAGGTCCTTGGTGTCGGCACTGCCCGCCCCTCCCCACACGTGCACGACGTGACCGTCGGGCACGCCCGCATCGCGTGCCCGGCCCAGGCTCGTCACCACGACGGCCGCCGCCTGGTCCGTCAGGGGCTGCGCCACCATGAGCAGCGGGTAGGGAAAGAACAGCATCCGGTTGGAGGGGGTGACGGTTTCGATCTCGTCCGCAGTGCGCTCGATCGGGTCCCACGCCGCGTCGCTCTTGGCGGCCACCGCGCTGAACTCGGCCAGCAACTCGGCCGACCAGCGCTGGGCATCGGCATAGCTCTGGCCGAGCCGGGCCCGGAGGGCGTTCTCGTAGAGCGGATAGCCGATGAGCGGGACGTTCAACCCGTACCGGCGGGCATGCTCGGACGAGTGCGCATCCGGGGCCCACCGCTGCGGGCCGCCCGGATCCTTCGGCCATGGCGGTTCCACACCCGCCCGCTCGTAGACGGAGAACGACGCCCGGGCCTCGCCCCCGCACACCAGGACGGCGCGCTCCTCGCCGGCCGCGATGCGTGCCGCGGCGCGGTCCACGAGGGCGACGGGCTGGTTACCGCCGATGTCGGAGTGTTCGGTCCGACGGGGCGAGGCGCCCACGGCCGACGCCACGAGTCCGGGGAGGTCGTGGTACATCCACGTCATCGAGCGCACGACATCGACCCCGTCGATCGCGGCCGCCAGCGCGGCGGCTGCGGTCGAGTCGGCGAGAGCGCGCGACGCGGCGTCGACGATGAGATCCGCCGGATGGCGCGCCGCTTCGAGCGTGCGGCCGCGGTTGTTGCGGAGCTGACCGACCCCGACGATGACCGGCGATCGGTACGGGTCGGGCTCAGCCACGGGCCGGCACCGGACGGCGCTGGCTCACACCGTCCAACGCGGCTCCCGCTTCTCCATGAACGCCGCCGGGCCCTCCGCGCAGTCCGGATGGGTGCGGTGCGCCTCCAGCAGGCGGTAGCCGTGCTGAAGCCCCTCGTCGAGACCGCGATCGAGGCTCTCCCAGATCGCCCGCAAGGAGACTTGGACCGTCTGCGGCGAGGCCGCCGCCACCGTGTGGGCCAGTTCGACAGCACGGGGACGGAGCGCCTCCAGCGGGACGACTTCGCTGACGAGCCCCAGCTCGAGGGCGCGCCGGGCGTCGATGCGATACGTCTTGCCCAGCGTCACCATGCGGAGCACCTCACCGAGCGGGATGCGGCGGGCGAGTCCGATGGGTTCGAGGGCGCTGACCTGGCCGACGTGGACGTGCGTGTCGAAGAAGGTTGCGTTCTCGCTGCAGATCACGATGTCGCCGTCGGCCACGAAGTGCAGGCCGGCCGACGCGCAGAGCCCGTTGACGGCCACGATCATCGGCTTGAACACACCGGCTTGGCGAGCCGTGTAGCGCGGGTAGTCCTCATCGCCATCGAGCTCGCTGACGTCGCCCCCGGAAGAGAAGGCGCGGTCACCCGCCGCCGTCACGACGACCGCCCGTACATCCGGATCGGCGTCGAGCTTCGGCCACAGCTCGGTCAGCTGCATCCGCACCGAGCGCGAGAAGGCATTGAGGCGGTCCGGGCGGTTCACAGTGAGGATGACAACATGGCCGTCACGGTCGACGATGAGGTCCGGGTCCATGCAACAAAGAGTACCCTCTATTTTTGGGCCGGGCAATCGGTGTACCCCCACCGACGCCGGAGGTTGTCAGCCCCCGTTCGGCGATGTCGAGCCTGGGCTGACAGCCTCGCCATCATGACATGGTCGGGGCGCTCGCGAGGGCTGCCTTGATGCGCTGGCGGTAGGTCTCGATGTCGACGGACGGATCGAAGACGAGCGGGTCGTCGCTCTCGAGCAGTTCCAGGCCGCGGCTCACGGACGCCTCGACGAACTCGCGGTCTATCTGGCGCTCGGCGAGCACCTCCCGCATGATCCGGACGTCCTTGCCGAACACGCCGCGGGAGTACACCCGGCCCTTGTCGTGGGGCGGCACGACGTGGGTGAAGCCCGACCAGGCGTAGCGCGTCATGACCCAGCCGGCACACGTGAAGTTCGGCAGAAGCTCGGCCAGCACCTCGAGATCGAGTCCGAGGTCGCGGCTGAGACGCGCCGCTTCGAACGCCGTGCTGATCTGGACCGCGAAGAGGTAGTTGTTGACGAGCTTGGTGAGTTGGCCGCTGCCGATGGGGCCCATCAAGTGCACGGAGCGGGCGAAGGTCTGGAACACCGGGCGGCACCGCTCGAATGCGTCCGCATCGCCACCGACCGGCACGGCGAGGGTGCCGTTGCGCGCCGCCACCGAGCCCCCTCCCGTGACCGGTGCGTCGAGCACGGCGACACCGACGCTCTGCGCTTCTTCGTACAACTCACGACACGTCGTGGGATGGACGGTGCTGTGAATGGCGAGCACTCCGCCCGGGCGCATGCCGGCGAGTATCCCGTCACCGAGCACGACCTCGTTGACCTGGGCGTCATCGACCACGCAGACCTCCACGAGGTCGGATACCTTCCCGAGCTCGTGCAGCGACTCGACCGATCGGGCTCCGAGTCCGCTGAAGTGCTCCATGACCTCCGGACGACGGGCGAAGGCGGCGAGGGGAAAGCCCGCGGCAAGAATCCGTTCTGCCATGGGCGCACCCTGATCTCCCAACCCCACGAAGCCCACGCGCAGCGCTTCGGTCATGACGGCTCCGTTCTCTCGTTACGCCTGCGTCTCACGTCGGCATCCCCGTCAGACCATCCGGGTCTGTCCGCCTGGGTAGTTGCCACCCCCGAACCGGGCATCCAAGGCGTCGTAGTCCTTGGCCCCGCCGACGTGCGGCAGCTCGTCCACGAAGTCCACCGACGACGGCTTCTTGTACGACGCGATCCGCTCCCGGCAATGGTCGATGAGCTCGTCCTCAGTGGCCGTACCTGAGCCGCTCAGCACGACCACCGCCTTCACCCGTTGGACCCAGCGCTCGTCGGGCACGCCGATGATCGCCGCCTCGCCCACGGCCGGGTGCGACTCGAGGCACGCCTCGACCTCGGCGGGGTAGATGTTCTCCCCCGCCGACTTCAGCATGCGGGAGATGGTGCCGATGAAGGTCAGCGAACCGTCGGGCTCGCGCCGTCCGAGGTCGGTCGTGTGCCACCAGCCTCCCCGCCGGCGCTCGGCGTTGAGCTCGGGTCGATTCCAGTAGCCGTTGCCCACGATCGGGCCCCGGACGACGATCTCGCCGGACTCTCCGGCTGGTACGTCACGATCCTCCGAGTCGGTGATGCGCACTCGGGCGAAGGGCGACGTCACGCCGTGGGTGCCCTGAGCGCTCGGCCCGAAGGCCTTGTAGGTGGCGAGCGCAGCGACCTCGGTCTGCCCGTAGCCGCCGTAGTGGCGTCCGAACGGGCTCTCGTCGGTCGACGTCATCGCCCGCCACTCCGGTGACCCACCGGCGCTCGCTCGAAAGCTCTTGAGGTCGAACCGGCCGTCCTCATTGACGGCCACGATCTGTTCGATCGTCTGCGGAAGAAGGAAGCCCCCGGTGACGCGCTCCCGCTGGATCATCTCGGCCACCTCGAACGGGTCGGATTTCGCGACGAAGACGTTCGTCCCGCCGAAGAGGAACGTCGGCAGCAGCCACATGTAGGCACCCATGTGGAAGAGCGGCGCGCAATGGATCGCCACGTAGTCGCGATCGATTCCCATCGCTTTGGCAAGCAAGGCCGACTGGGCCAGGAGCGACGTGTGGCTCAGCAAGGCCGCGTTCGGACGCCCGCCGAAAGCCGCGGTGTAGATCGCCAACACCGAGGCGTTGGGATCGACGAGACGATCGTCGGCCACGGACGACGCCGCCTGGATCAACTCGTCGTATCCCGATCCGTCGGTCGCGTCCTGCTGTACCCATGTCGCCCGGCCGGCTGTGTTCCTGCGCGCCTCCTTCACGGCGTCGCCCACGTCCCTCTCCTGCCAGAACGCGTACGCCGGATCGAGGTCGTCGAGGACGAACGCCAGCTCGCCGGAGGACTGGCGCCAGTTGATCGGGCAGAAGATGGCGCCCAGCCGCGCCGACGCGAGCAGCAGCTCGAGGATGCAGGCACTGTTCTGCCCGAGCCAGACGACCCGTTCACCCGGCCCGACGCCGTCCGCCGCCAGCGCGTTCGCCAGGCGGGTCACGCGGTCGTCGAGTTGCTCGTACGTCGACGAGCGCCCCACCTCGACCGCGCCGACCCACGAGCCGTTGGAGGCCCGATGCTCCCGGAGCACGTCGGAGAGCGTCAACGCCTGTGACGCGTCGAGATGACCGAGCGAGTCGCGAGTGGTCAGAACGGTGCTCCTCCATCGACGTTGAGCCAGGCCCCGTTGACATAGCTCGCGTGATCGGAGACCAGGAAGGCGATGACGTTGGCGTACTCGCGCGGATCGCCGATCCGGGACGACCACGACGCCGTGTGCAAGATGTCGTGGTTCAGCTTCTCGAACGCCCGTTGGCGGTCGACGCCGTCCGACTCCATGATCCCGCTCAGGATGTCCTCGACCTGCTCTGATCCGATGAAGCCAGGCATGACCGCGTTCACGCGTACCGGCGTGGTCGCACACTGGCGCGCCAGGTTCTTCGTGAAATGGGCGAGCGCGGTCTTCATCGCCGAGTAGTGGGCGATCGAGGGGATGTAGTGACGAACCGAATTGGCCGACACGTTCACGACCGCGCCGCGTCCCTGTTCGAGCATGCCGGGCACGACGGCGCGGCACGAGCGCACAGCCGTCATGACGACGGACTGGTAGGCGCGGTCCCAGAGGTCGTCGTCACCCGACAGGGCGTCATCTGTCAGCTCACAGACGCCGACGGTGTTGACCAGGATGTCGATGGATCCGAAGCGCTCACGAGTCTCGCCGACCACCCGCTCGACGGAGCTCCGATCGGTGAAGTCGGCCGGCCAGGCGACCACGTCGCCACCGTGTTGGCTGGCCTCCTTGGCGACCTGCTCGAGCGTCGCCGCGGTGCGGGCGACGAGGCCGAGCCGCACGCCTTCCTGGGCCAGGCGAAACGCCGTTGCCTTGCCGAGCCCCTGCGTCGCCCCGACGACCAGGGCGCTGCGGCCCTCCAGACCGAGCCCGCCACCGTTGACAGCTGGATTCACGTCTCGCTCATTCCCCTTCGATGTCCATCACGCGGTTGAACTTGTAG
>JBKOXV010000107.1:0-7922 GCA_046725105.1 bacterium
GCCCCGGAGATTGATGGTGCCCGAGGGAAAGAGCGACGTGATGTGCAGCGCGAAGGCGCCTGACACCGGGCTGGGCGAGCCGTCGGCGAGCGGGCCGACGTCGAGCAGACCCTCTTCCAGCATGAACCGGGCGCCATGGTGGCCCTCCTCGCCGGGCTGGAACATGAACACGACCCGTCCGGGCAGCTCGTCGCGCCGGGCCGCCAGCAGGCGAGCGGCGCCGGCCAGCATGGCGACGTGGGTGTCGTGGCCGCACGCGTGCATGGCGCCGTCGACCTCGGAGGCGAACGGCAGGCCGGTGTCCTCGGGCATCGGCAGGGCGTCCATGTCGCCGCGCAGGAGGATGGTGGGGCCCGGCCGGGTTCCCTCCAACGTGGCAACGACCGACGATGTCGAGGAGCCCGTCTCGATGCTGACCGGCAGGTCGTCGAGCACGCCGAGCACCTCGTCCTGGGTGAAGGGGAGCTGCAGGCCGACCTCGGGCCGGGCATGCAAGCGCCGGCGCAGCCGGATGGCGTCGGGCAGCACGTCCCGAGCCTCGAGCAGCAGGCTGTGATCCGGCACGCCGGCATGCTATGCCGGGCCCATGAGCCAGGTTCCGTCCATCGCCGAGGTCCACTCCGCGCTCACCGCGCCGGGTCAGCTGTTCGAGATGGAGGAGCGGACGATCCGCGGCATCCCCACCCGGACGTGGAAGAACGCCCCGCCGTCGTTGCGAGCCGTCCTCGAGGCGAGCAAGCAGTTCGTCGGGCGGGACTTCCTCGTCTACGAGGACGAGCACTGGTCCTTCGAGCGCCACTACGCCGAGGCCTCCCACCTGGCCGGCGTGCTCCGGCAGCGCTTCGGCATCCGCAACGGTGACCGGGTCGCGATCGCCATGCGCAACTTTCCCGAGTGGTCGATCGCGTTCTGGGCGGCTGCTGCGGCCGGCGCAGTCATCGTGCCGCTCAACGCGTGGTGGACGGGCCCCGAGTTGGAATACGGTCTCGCCGACTCCGGCACGACGGTGCTGTTCGCTGACGGCGAGCGCCTCGATCGCATCGAGCCGCATCTGCGTGAGCTGCCTGGCCTGCGCGCCGTAGTCGTGGCGCGCGACGACCGGAGCACGCTGCCGGGCGGGGCGTTGCGCTTCGCCGACGTGCTCGGCGACGCGCCATCCGACGCCGCGCCGCCGGCCGACGTCGAGCTGGCGCCCGAGGACGACGCCACCATCTTCTATACGTCCGGCACTACCGGACAGCCGAAGGGCGCACTCGGCACGCACCGCAACATCTGCACCAACCTCCTGAGTCTGGGCTTCGCGGCGGCGCGCGCCACCATGCGCTCGTCCGACCCGGAGGCCGCCGCCGGGACCGCCGTGCGCACCAGCGAGGAGAACGCCTATCTCCTCTCCGTCCCGTTCTTCCATGCCACCGGGTGCCACTCCGTGCTCGTCGCCAACTTGGCCTTCGGCGGCAAGATCGTGCTGATGTACCGATGGGACGCCGGGCGAGCCCTGGAGCTCATCGAACGGGAATGCATCACCACCTTCGGCGGAGTGCCGGCCATGGTGTGGCAGGTCCTCGACCACCCCGACTTCGCCCGGCGCGACACGTCCAGCGTGCGGGCCATCGGCTATGGCGGCGCACCGGCGGCGCCCGAGCTCGTGCGTCGCATCGAGGCCATGTTTCCTGGACGCACGCCATCGAACGGCTACGGGCTCACCGAGACGTCCTCGGTGGCCACGTTGAACTCGGGCCAGGACTACCTGCGCCGTCCTGACAGCGTGGGCGTTCCTGTCGCAGTCGTCGACGTCAAGGTCGTCGACCCTGCCGGCGAGACGCTCCCCCTCGGAGACGTGGGCGAGCTGTGGATCAAGGGTCCGAACGTCGTGAAGGGCTACTGGAACAAGCCCGACGCCACGGCGGCGACGTTCTCCGAGGGCTGGTTGCATTCGGGTGACGTGGCCCGGCTCGATGAGGAGGGTTTCGTCTACATCGTCGACCGGGCCAAGGACATGATCATCCGGGGCGGCGAGAACGTGTACTGCGTGGAGGTGGAGGCGGCGTTGTACGAACACCCGGCCGTCAACGACGCCGCCGTCATCGGTATCCCCCACCCGGTGCTCGGCGAGGAGGTCGGCGCCGTCGTATACGCGCTGCCGGGCAGCGAGGTCACCGAGGAAGAGCTGCGCGCGCATGTAGCCGAGCGGCTGGCCGCCTTCAAGGTGCCGGTCCGTGTGTGGTTCCGGGACGAGCCGCTGCCTCGCAACCCGGCAGGGAAGATCTTGAAGCGCGACCTGCGAACCGAGCTGGTCGACCGTTGACGGCGCGGGCCGACGACGACTTCGCTGCCCTCGATGCGGCCTTCCGGGCCGCCGCTGACCCGGCTCGGGCCGTCGCCATGGTCGCCTACATGCGCGACCAGTTCGCCTTCCTCGGTCTGCCTGCGCCCGAGCAGCGTCGCTCGAGCGCACCGGTGATCAGTGCCCTCCCGGCGCCCACCGAGGCCGATATCGCCGCCTTCACGGCTCGGTGCTGGGAGGCCGACGAGCGTGAGTTCCAGTACGCCGGTTGCGACTACGCCATCCGCCACGTCGGGCGCTGCTCGGCAGGCTTCCTCGCCCACGCTCGCGGCCTCATCACCACCAAGAGCTGGTGGGACACCGTCGACGCCCTGGCCGCTCGGGTGGTTGGGCCGTTGGTGGTGCGGTGGCCGGAGCTGGTCGCCGTCATGGACGAGTGGATCGATGCCCGCGACATCTGGCTGGCACGAACCGCCCTCCTCCATCAGCTCCACCGCCGGGCTGGCACCGACGCCGATCGGTTGTTCCGCTACTGCGAGCGCCGCGCCGGCGACCGCGAGTTCTTCCTCCGCAAGGCCATCGGCTGGGCCCTGCGGGAGTACTCGAAGACCGATCCGGTGGCCGTGCGTCGTTTCGTGGCCGCCCGTGCCGACGTCCTGTCGCCGTTGTCAGTCCGCGAGGCGCGGAGATGGTTGGACCGCCGGGGTGCGGCATGACGACCCGGCCGCGGGTGGAGATCGGGATCGACTGTGAGGACCCGCTGGCACTGGCTCCGTTCTGGGAGGCCGCGCTCGGCTATGTCCGCACCGCCGGCGACGGTCACCCGTACATCAACCTCGAGTCGCCCGACGAGGACGGCCCGGTCGTGTTCCTCCAGCGGGTGCCCGAGCCCAAGAAGACCAAGAACCGGCTGCACATCGATCTCTACACCCACGCGCCGGAGCTCCTGGTCGAGCGGCTCGTCGGCCTCGGCGCCGCGACCCTGGGCGGGCCGGTCGGCCCGCCCGAGCTGTGGTCGTATCAGGTGATGGCCGATCCGGAGGGCAACGAGTTCTGCGTGTGCCGTGAGGTCGACGACGAAGTGTCGTGAGTCCGGTGGTCGGCGGCGAACAACTCACTCGCAAGCTCGAGCTTCCGGCCGTTGTTCATTTCCTCGTAGAAGCGACGGACGACGGCCTCGTCGGTAGCGGACATGGCGTCTCATTGGGTCTGCTGATTGAGCGAATACTGTTCGCCGCGGGGCCCTGCCGCGGATGATCGAATCGACGCCCGCCGGGCGCGTCCAACTGTGCCGCTACCGTGGCCGCCGTGGCATTCCGCCGCTTCAGCCCGGAGGAGCGGGCCTGGCTGGCTGGCAATCGGCTCGCTCGCCTGGCGACGGTCTCTCCCGACGGCGTGGTCGGCAACGCGCCGGTCACGTATTTCGTGCGGAGCGACGACACCATCGACATCGGCGGCATGCGGATGGGGGCGACGAAGAAGTTCCGCAACGTCCAGGCCGGGTCGCGGGTGGCGTTGGTCGTGGACGTCGTCGACACTTCGGAAGGCTGGCACCCGATCTATCTCGAGATTCGCGGCTCGGCGGAGGCGCTCGCCGACGTGGAGCCGCCGGGTCCCGGGTTCTCGCGTGAGGTCATCCGGATCCACCCCGACTGGATCAAGTCGTTCAACTTGCCGCAGGTGAACCCGTCCCCGGACTACAACGCGGCGCGGTAGGACTCCAGCCACTGAACCAGCTCGTCGGGACGAGCGAGGGCAGGAAGGTGACCACCGCCCATCTCGTCCGGCACGATCCCGAGCCGCTCACCCACGACCCGACGCTGGAACTCGGCCGGGAAGAATCGGTCGTCACGGCACAACAGGAACCGCGTCGGCACGTCGGGCCACGCCTCCAGCGGCCAGGGCTTCTCGAACGGCGTACCGGACTGCGGCCGGACGTGGCGAAGCGACTCGGCGGCGAGCTCGGGTGGCAGGTCGTGGGTGAAGACCTCGGCCGGGTCGAACGGGTCGGGGAACTCGTGCCCCGTGTTCGCCCACCAGTCGCCAGCACTCTCGCCCGGCCGCGGCACCATGGCCGCCACGAGGACCAGCAGCTCGACGGGGACCCGGCCGCACAGTAGGGGCGCCGTGAATCCGCCGAGCGACTGGGCGACCACAATCACGTCACGCCGGTCCCCCACGGCGTCGACCACGACGTCGGCGTACTCCTGGAGGCCGGCGGAGTCGTCGTCGCAGGGCAGGTCGACCGCCACGACGTCGTGGCCGAGCGCCTTGAGCTTCGGCGCGACGAGATGCCAGTACCACGAGTCGGAGCCGGCGCCGTGAATGAGGACGTAGGTAGCCATCGCGATGCTGACGATGCCCGACAGGCCAACTCATCGGCGCGGCGCCCTACATTCGAGTTGCGGGCCGGACACTCGTTACCGATGCGTCGGCCGTGCGTCTGGCGATCCGAACGGCGATCGACGGTATCGACGCCGCTGGTTGGACGACGTCGGCGTGCACGCTTCCGGCCGTGACGAAGGCCGGCGGCGCCGTCGAAGTGTTTCTGCTCGCCCGCCGTTCCGCTTCGCCGCGCCCGGCGCACACACTCACGGCGTCCGACCATCCAGGAGGAGACGCACAATGAGCATGATCGGCGCCGACGTGGAGCAGCTGGCTGCCCTCGGCCGCACCCTCACCAACCAGATCCACCAGATCAACGCCGTGATGAGCACGGTCAGCAGCGCCCTCGGCAGCACATTGTGGAAGGGGCCGGCGCGTGATCAGTTCGAGGCCGACTGGTCAGGCTCGTTCGTGAAGGCCCTGAACAGCCTGAACGATGCCTTCAGCCAGGCCGGTCAGGACTGCTCGAGCCGGGCCACCAGCCTGGCTCAGGTGATGGGCGCCCGCTAGCCGCCACCACCCGGGCGCCGGCCGCCCACTCCGGCGCCGGTAGTTTCGCCGGCGATGGGGAAGGTCCGGGTGGAGTTCACGGTCGAGCCGTTCGCGGACGGCCGGCCGGGACGGCACGTGATGGCGGCGGTCGACGCCGTGGCCGGCCGCGGCCTGGCCGTCGACATGGGCCCGTTCAGCACGTCCGCCGACGCCGACGCCGGTGTCGCGCCCGACGCCGTGAGCGCCCTCCTGCGAGCCGCCTTCGCCGAGGGCGCCACCCGCGTGTCGGTCCAGGTCACCCGGCTCGACGCGGACCCGCACGCCGAGGCGGCGCCGTGACCACGGCGAACGGCCGTCATCCTCTCCTCGCCGCCCTCGAGCCCGTCGCCGATGCCCTCGGCGCCGAGCTCGTCGAGCCGGGCGAGACGCTGGCGTCCGACATCCCCCTGCAGTGGGAGGGCGCCGTCGTCGGGGCCATGCGGCTGCCTCCGTTGCAAGGAGCCCTCAGCCGGCTCATCGAGAGTGTCGAGCGCGAGCTCGGGGCCTCGCTCGGCGACCTCACCCGCGAGGAGAAGCAGCGAGCCGTGCGCCTGCTCGACGAGCGGGGCGCCTTCACCCTCCGCCGGGCGGTCGACGACGTGGCCGACGCCCTCTCGGTCAGCCGCATCACCGTCTACAACTATCTCAACGCCATGCGCGGCGAGCCCGTGCGGCGGATATGACGTTGCGGCGGGGCCTGGCGTGCGCCATCGCCCTGGTGATGGTCGCCCTGGGCGCGTGCGCCGGCAAGGACGACCCGACCCGACCGCCGGTGCAGGCCGGGATCGAGTACGCCCCCGGGCTGCAGCTCGACCTCTATCGGCCGGTCCGCGGCATCGCTCCGCTCCCCGCCGTCATCCTCCTGCATGGTGGAGGGTTCGTCGAAGGGAGCCGGGCCGACCTGGCCGGCCTGGCCGAGTCGCTCGCCTTCCACGGGTACGTCACGGCCTCCATCGACTACCGGCTGAGCGAAGGGGCGTGGTTCCCGGCCACGCAGCTCACTGATCCCGGCTTGGCGGCGGCCGCGGCCCTGGCCCGTGAGGACGCCGGCCGCGCCGTCGAATGGCTGCGGTCGCAGGCGAAGACCTACCGAGTCGATCCCGACCGCATCGCCGTGGGCGGATACTCGGCGGGGGCCATCACCGCCCTCGAGCTGGCCAGCCACCCGCCTCCGGCCGTGCTGGCGGCAGTGTCGATCTCCGGGGCGGCCATCGACACCGTCGCCCTCGCCGCCCCCCATCCACCCGTGCTGCTCGTCCACGGCGACCTGGACGACATCATCCCCGCCGCGCTCGCCGACGCCACGTGTGAGGCGGGGGCCGCGGGTGGGCCGTGCGAGGTCCGCCACCTCGACGAAGTGGGCCATGACCTGCTCTCCAGCCCCAAGGCGCAGGATGTCGTGGGCGAAATCGACGACTTCCTGAAGTCGGCGGCGCCGGTACCCTCGTCCGGGTGACGGTGGAAGTCCTCGGGCTCGACGGCGACGACACCCTCTGGCGCAACGAGGAGTACTTCGCCGATACCCATCAGGCTTTTCGCGCCCTGCTGGCGCCCTACGTGGACGGCGACGTCGATCTCGACGACCTCATGAACGCCACCGAACGGGCCAACCTCGAGCTGTTCGGCTACGGCGTCAAAGGGTTCACGCTGTCGCTCATCGAGACGGCGATCGAGGCCAGCGGGGGCCGCATCACCGCCGACGACGTCCAGCAGCTGCTCGACCTCGGCAAGGCCCTCCTGCGCCGACCCGTCGCCCTGCTCGACGGTGTGGCCGAGACGGTGCCTGCCCTCGCCGAGCAGTACCGGCTGATCGTCATCACCAAAGGCGACCTGTGGAACCAGGAGCAGAAGCTGGCCGGCAGCGGCCTCGCCGAGCTGATGTGGCGGATCGAGATCGTGGCCGAGAAGGACACGGCCACCTACAAGCGCATCCTCGACCAGCACGACATCGATCCGTACCGCTTCGTGATGGTGGGCAACTCCGTGCGCTCGGACATCCTGCCCGTGCTCGAGCTGGGCGCCCGGGCCGTCCACATCCCGCACGAGCACACGTGGATCCAGGAGATCGCCGAGCACGACGGCAACGTGCCGACGCTCGACTCGATCCTCGACCTGCCCGACTGGCTGGCGACCTGCGGCTAGAGCTTCCGCAGCTGCACTGACGTCACCCGATGGTCCTCCGCCTTGTGGAGGACGAGCGACGCCCGGCTGCGGGTCGGAAGGATGTTCTCCTGCAGGTTCTTGCCGTTGATGTCTCGCCAGATGCCGCGAGCCGTCGCGATCGCCTGCTCGTCGGTGAGGGCGGCGAAGTGGCGGAAGTACGACTCGGGATCCTGGAACACCGTCTCTCGCAGGGTGAGGAAACGAGCGACGTACCACTCCTCGATGTCAGGCTCCTCGGCGTCGATGTAGATCGAGTAGTCGAAGTAGTCGCTCACGAACTCTTGCGTCCCGCCCGCCTGCAGCACGTTCAGGCCCTCGAGGATGAGGATGTCGGGCTGGCGCACGACCAGCTCCTGGTCGGGCAGGATGTCGTACACGACGTGGCTGTAGATCGGCGCCCGCACGTCGGGATCGCCCGACTTCACGTCGCGAAGGAAGGCCAGCAGGCGCCGGGTGTCGTAGCTCTCGGGGAAGCCCTTGCGGTGCATGATCTCGCGCTCTTCGAGTACGGCGTTCGGGTAGAGGAAGCCGTCGGTGGTGACAAGATCGACCTTCGGAT
>JBKOXV010000300.1:0-7387 GCA_046725105.1 bacterium
CGAGCTCGGGGCCAAAGGCATCGGCGAGTCGGGCACGATCGGCTCGATCCCCGCCGTCTACAACGCCGTCATCGACGCCCTCGGCCATCTCGGCGTTCGCCACCTGGAGACGCCGCTCACGCCACAGCGCATCTGGGAAGCCCTCCAGGCCCGCTCGTCCGGGCCGAGGTCGGTTTTCCACCGCTGAGGTGGATTTCCGTCACGCCGGCGGGATGTCCGGTTCCCTGATACCGTGAAGTCGGGACAAGTCGGAGGGGGTTTCGCCATGTCCACCACGCCGTCTCGGGGGCCGAGCGTCAACCATCTGGTGCTCAATGTCCGCGACATCGAGGCATCCCACCGCTTCTACACCGAGCTGCTCGGCTTCGAGCAGTGTGCCGAGCTCACGCACACCATGACGATGCGCTTCTACCGGGGCGACGCATCCCACCATCACGACCTCGCGCTGGTGGAGGTCACCGACGCGTCGCAGGCGGGCGAGCCCGACCAGTGGTCGATGGAGCCGAAGCGGGTGGGCGTGAACCACATCGCCGTCGCCTACCCCGACCGGGAGTCGTGGCTGAACCAGCTCCGCCACCTCAAGGCCAACGGCGTCGAGTTCATCGTGCGCGGCAACCACGGCATGACGCACTCGGCCTACATCGCCGATCCCGACGGGTACGGCATCGAGGTGCTCTACAACCTGCCCGCCGAGGTGTGGCAGGACGACGTCGACGCCGCCCTCAACTACTTCGAGTACCTGCCGCCCGAGGAGGAGCTCGAGGACTCCACCGACTACCAGCGCTTCGGTGTCGACGCGCCGGAGCCGGTCGAGGTCCCCGGCCGGATCAAGGCCCGCCAGCCCGCCGCGCACTAGGTACGGTCGTGGCGGCACGCACGGGGGAGGAGTTCCTCAAGGGCCTCCGGTCCCGCCGGCGCGAGTTGTGGCTCGGTCCCGAGCGGGTCGACGACGTCACCGAACACCCCGCCCTCGCCGGCGCGGCGGCGTCGCTGGCCGGCGTGTTCGACCGCCAGCACGAGTATCCCGACGACTGCCTGGTGCCGGACGCCGAGACCGGGGAGGCCGTCAACGTGAGCCACGTGATCCCGCGGTCGAAGGAGGATCTCCAGCGCCGCCACCGGGGCCTGGCCCGCATCGCCGAGTACTCGGTGGGAATCGTGGGCCGCACTCCCGACTACATGAACGTGACCTTCGCCGGGTTCGCGGGCGAGCGGCGAGCCTGGCTCGGCCCCGATGTCACCAACGAGGAAGGCGTCGAGAACCTGGCCACCTTCCAGAAGCAGCTGGCGCGCGACGACATCTCGCTCACTCACACCATCGTCCACCCCACTGTCGACCGCGTGAAGGACCAGTCCTTCGCCGGCAACCCGGTGCCGCTCCACAAGGTGGCCGACACCGAGCACGGCATCGTGGTGCGAGGGGCGCGCATCCTGGCCACGCTGGCGCCCTTCGCCGACGAGATCGCCGTCTACCCCGGCCATCCGCTGGCGCCCGACGCCACGCCGGACTACGCCCTCAGCTTCTGCGTCCCGATGGACACGCCCGGACTCGTCTTCCTGTGCCGGGACAGCGCCTCGACGCCGGCCGCCGATCCCTTCGACCGGCCGCTTTCGTCGCGGTTCGACGAGCAGGACGCCTTCGTGATCTTCGACGACGTCGAGGTGCCGCGTCACCGGGTGTTCATCGACAGCGACCTCGACGTCTACAACTCGGTGATGGGGCCGACGGCGTGGTGGCCCAACATCATGCAGCAGACCACCATCCGTGCCCTCACCAAGCTGGAGTTCGCCTACGGGCTGGCCACCCGCATGGCCGAGGCCGTGAACGACAACTCGCCCGGCACGCTGGAGATGCTCGGCGAGCTGCACAGCTACGTCGAGATCACCCGCAGCGCAGTGCTGCTGGCCGAGGAGCACGCCTACGACCGGGGTGAGGGAGTGTGGTTCCCGGACGCCCGGCCCCTGCACCCGATGCGCTCGATCCTGGCCACGTGGTTCCCGCGGGTGCACGACATTCTCATCACCATCGGCAGCCACAACCTGCTGGCGGCGCCGAGCCGGGCCATGCTCGACGACGACCACCTCCGCCCCCTGATCGACGAGTTCGTGCACGGCGCCGGCGATGTGACGGCCGAAGAGCGGGCGGCGATCTTCCGGCTGGCGTGGGACTTCGTCGGCTCGAGCCTGGGTGGGCGGAACGACCTCTACGAGCGCAACTATCTGGCCTCGGCGCGCACCAATCGCACGTTGGCGCACTTCTTCTACGCCGACCGGACCCGGGCCTTCGCCCTGGTAGACGCCATGCTCGCCGCCGGCCGGCCGTGAGCTCTGCACTGCCGCCGCTGCCCACCACCGTGGTCGGCAGCTACGCCCACCCGTCGTGGCTCTACGCCGCCCGGGAGCTCATGGAGGCCGACCGGTTCGGCCCTACCGACGTGGCCGAGACGTTCGACGACGCCGTCGACCGGGCCTTGGCCGACCAGGAGCAGGCCGGACTCGACATCGTGAGCGACGGCGAGATGCGCCGGGCCAGCTTCGTGTGGGCCTTCGCGTCCCGGATGAGCGGACTGCGCGACGCCGGCCCGCTGCGCAAGATGGGCCCGATGTCGCTCGACATGCGCTCGGTCCAGGAGACCACCGGTCCGGTCGGTGTGCCCCAAGGCCTGGGCGCGGTCGAGGAGTTCGAGTACGCCCGGGCCCACACCGAGCGGCCGGTGAAGGTGCCGTTGCCCGGGCCGTTCGCCTTGACGACGTTCATCCGGCCGGTCGAGCACTACCGCGACCGCACCGAGCTGGCCGAGGCCTTCGTGCCCGCGCTGAACGACGAGATCCGGCGGCTGGCGGCGGCGGGCTGCCGATGGATCCAGCTCGACGAGCCGGCCACGCCGGGCTACGCCGCCAACGACCCCCACTCCCCGGCCGACATCGCCCGCCTGTTCAACGCCTGCGTCGAAGGCGTCACCGGCGTCCACCTGTCGCTGCACGTGTGCTTCGGCACGTTCCGCAAGATCCCCTACGCCAAGAAGACCTACGCCCCGTACTTCCCGGCGCTGCTCGAGTCCCGAGCCGACCAGTTCGTGTTCGAGTTCGCCACCCGGGAGATGGCCGAGATCGACCAGTGGCCGAAATGGGCGCCGGATCGCGAGCTCGGCGCCGGCATCATCGACGTGCGCACGCACTACTGCGAGACGCCCGACGACGTCGCCGAGCGGGTGCGACGCTGCCTCGAGCACGTCCCGGAGGACAAGCTGTTCCTCACCACCGATTGCGGGCTGCGCTACGTGCACCGGCCCCTGGCCCGGGCGAAGATCACGAACCTCGTGGCCGGTGTGCGCAAGGTGCGCGAGGAGCGGGCCGGCCGGTGACGGCTGAGCCGGCCGAGCTGCTCGACGTAGCGGTGGCGGCGGCGCGGGCGGCGGGGACGGTGCTGATCGACGGATTGGCCCGGCCCAAGGAGATCGAGCAGAAGAACGAGCGCACGTCGATCGTCACGTCGGTGGACCGGGCCGCCCAGGCCGAGGCCCTGGCCGTGATCACCGATCGCTGTCCCGATCACGCCGTCCTGGCCGAGGAGGACGGCGCCGACGCCAACTTCTCCGGCGAGTACACGTGGTTGGTCGACCCGCTCGACGGCACGTCGAACTATGCCCACGGCATCCCTTTCGCCTGCTCGTCGGTGGCGGTGCGCGACGCCAGCGGCCCGGTGGCCGGCGCCGTGTACGAGCCGTTCCGCGGCGAGCTGTTCACGGCGTCACGAGGCGGTGGCGCCTGGCTGGGTGAGCGGCACCTGCACGTGTCGAGCACCGACCGGCTCGATCGGGCCTTGGTGGGCACCGGTGTCCAGACCGACGACCCGGCCGCCATCGCCGCCTTCGGCCGGCGTATCGTCGCCCTCTTCACGCACTGCCGAGGAGTGCGCTGCGTGGGTTCGCCGGCCCTCAGCCTCGCCTACGTCGCCGCCGGGCGCATCGACGCCTTCCTCGAGCGCGACGGCACCTATGCCTGGGATCTCGGTGCCGGCGCGCTGATGATCACCGAGGCGGGCGGGCGCATCGAGGACCTCGACGGCGGGCCGATCAACCTCGGACCGGGTATCGCGAACGTGCTGGCCACCAACGGCCGCATCCACGACGCCCTGGCCGACGTCGTCCGGGAGAGTGAATAGCATCCGAACCAGATCACGCAATGGGGGGTGTGTGATGGCCGAGATCGTTCCTGTCGACCCGTACCTCGAGTGGTACCCGGGCTGGACACCGGAGCTCATCGACGAGCCGTGGCTCGCCGAGCGCTCCGGACCCTTCACCAAGGCCGACGAGGGCCGCTTCTGGTTCATGGACTTCCACTGGCCGCGTGGCTTCTCTCCGCTCGGGTACCTCTACATCACCGACTGCTCGTCGTGGGGGACGCAGACGGCGGCCCACTGGTTGCCGCTGCCTCCGGGCAAGGGCCTCGTGCAGCGCATGGGTGGCCCGTTCCCGTTCGAGTCGGAGGTGCCGATGACGTCGGAGTGGGAGCTCGGCTTCCGCGCCGCCCGCATCGAGCGGACCATGCCGGCCTTCCTCCAGAACTTCGACGCCATCTGGGAGGCCCGCAAGTGGGAGCTCGAGCTGGGGCTCCGCCATTTCGAGGGCTACGACTTCGACGGGAAGTCGCTCGCCGACATCGGCCAGTACCTCACCGACGCCCGCACGTTCCATCGCCGGGCGTGGGAGATCCACTTCGAGCTGATGTACCCGCTGCTCGCCATCTACCTCCAGCTCTACGGCTTCTGCGCCAACAACGGCATCGACCCGGGCAACGTGTCGAAGTTCCTGCAGGGCCGCGACTCGCGGATCATGGAGACCGACCGGGCCATGTGGGACCTCGTGGCCGAGGCCAAGCGGCTCGGCATCGCCGAGCACTTCGACACCGAGCCCGATCAGATCCGTGACGCCCTCACGAAGGCCGGGGGCAACGCGTCGACGTGGCTCACCCAGTTCGACGACTTCCTCGCCGTCTACGGGTGGCGAACCGAGGGAATCGCCGACGCCAACATCCCGAGCTGGATCGAGAACCCGGCGTCACCGCTCGGGCAGATCCGCAACTTCCTCGCCATGGACCAGCCGCACGACTTCGAGAAGGCGGCGGCGGCGGCGCGGGTCGAGCGCGACGAAGCGATCGAGGCGGCTCGGTCGCAGCTGTCGGGTGAGAGCCAGCACGCCTTCGACGAGCTGTTGGCCCTCAACCAGACGGCCAACTTCGCGTGGTGGAACGAGGACCACAACTACTACATCGACCTGCGGGCCACCATCCCGCTGCGGCGGGCCGCGCTTGCCATGGGGGCCGCCAGCGGCGCCGACACCTACGACGACGGCCTGTTCCTCTTCTATCCCGAGGCGATGGCGGTGTGCCGCGGCGAACGGCCGTGGAAGGACCTGCAGTCGATCGCCACGGCCCGGCACGACTACTACGACCACTACAACGACATCCGCGAGTCGCTGCCGAAGGTCGTGGGCACCCTGCCGGACAAGGTCGAGGACCCGGTGCTGATCGAGATCTTCGGCATGCACCACCACTACTTCGAGGCGATGAAGGCGGCCGAGGACGCCACCATGCTCACCGGCTTCCCGGCGTCGGTGGGCAAGGTGCGGGGTCGGGCGCGTGTGATGCTGAGCGCCGAGGACCTTCCCTCGCTCGAGGAGGACGAGATCCTCGTGTGCGAGGCCACGTCGCCCAACTGGACGCCGGCCTTCGCGCTGATCGCCGGTTGCGTCTGCGACGGTGGCGGCTCACTCACCCATGCCGCCATCGTGAGCCGGGAGTACGGCATCCCGTGCGTCGTCGGGTGCTCCGTCGCCACGTCCCGCATCCACACCGGCGATCTCGTCGAGGTGGACGGGGCCACGGGCACGGTCACCATCCTCGAGCGCGCCCCGGCGTGAGCCAGCTCGCCGGCAAGCGCGTCGTCGTCACGGGCGCGGCCCGCGGCATCGGTGCGCTGCTGGCCGACGAGTTGCGGGCCCGGGGCGCCACGGTGATCGGCGCCGACATCACGGCCGGGTGCGACGTCCGGTGCGACGTCAGCGACCCGGACCAGGTCGACGGCCTGTTCGCCGAAGCGGGCGTCGTCGACGGCGTGGTCAACAACGCCGCTCTGCTGGTGTCGCGCCAGCCCCACCACGAGATCGACCTCGACGAATGGGACCGCATGTTCGCCGTGAACGTTCGCGGCTCGTTCCTGTGCGCCCGGGCGGGCGCGCGGGCCATGGAGGGCCGAGGCGGCAGCATCGTCAACGTGGCGTCGGAGACGGCCGTCACCGGCTCCCACGGGTTCGTGCACTACGTGGCGTCGAAGGGTGCGGTCATGGCCATGACGCGGGCGCTGGCCAACGAGCTCGGCGGCCAGGGCATCCGCGTCAACTGCGTGGCGCCGGGCTTCACGCCGACGCCGGGGTCGGAGGGGCTGGGCCCCTACGACCCCAGCCGCACCCCGCTCGGCCGGGTGATGCACCCGACCGACCTCCTCGGCACGTTCTGCTACCTGCTGTCGGACGACTCGGCGTTCGTGTCGGGACAGACCATCCTCGTCAACGGCGGCCGGGTCCCGAACTAGATGACCGGGTCTGACGAGTCGCGACCACCATCTCTGCGGTGGTTGCGGCGCGCGAGAACGGTGGAGATGCGGTGATCGAGGCCGCCGACGCCGCCGACGCTCCCGACGCCACGGCGCTGGCGGCGCTGGTGCGGCGGGGCGACGTGCATCCGCGTGTGCTCGTCGACGCCGCCATCGACCGCATCGAGGCCCTCGATCCGGTACTGAACGCCGTCATCCATCGCCAGTTCGAACGGGCCCGGCGCGACGCCGCCGGCCCGTTGCCGACCGGCCCGTTCCGGGGCGTGCCGTTCCTGCTGAAGGACTACTGGTGCGCCGAGGCCGGCGAGCCGCAACACCACGGCCTGCGTGTCCTGCGCGACGCCGGCTGGCGGGCGACGGCCGACAGCGAGCTGACGCGGCGGTTCCGAGCCGCCGGCCTCATCCCGCTGGGACGCACGAACACGGCCGAGCTGGCGGTGATGGGCACGACCGAGCCCGATGCCTACGGCGCCACCCGCAACCCGTGGGCGCTCGATCGATCGCCCGGCGGGTCGTCGGGCGGCTCAGCGGCGGCGGTGGCGGCCGGAATGGTGCCGGCCGCTCACGCCAACGACATCGCCGGCTCGATCCGCATTCCCGCCGCCCACTGCGGACTGGTCGGCCTCAAGCCGACGGCCGGTCGCACGGCGCCGCCCGGCGGCAGCGGCCTGTTCACCGAGGGAGTGGTGACCCGGACCGTGCGCGACACGGCCGGGCTCCTCGACGCCATCAGCACGGGGCCGTCCACCCTGGCGGCCGAGCTGGCACGGGAGC
>JBKOXV010000022.1:0-21798 GCA_046725105.1 bacterium
GTCATCGATGGCTTCGGCCACGGAGCTCACCAAACCCGGCGTGCCGAGCTGCCGGGCCGACAGGTTGACCGACACCTGGATCGACGCCGCCGCCGGTGACGCCGGCGGCCGTCGCCAGCACGCCACCCGCTCGAACGCCTCGCGCATCACGGCCGAACCGATCGGCACGATGAGCCCCGTCTCCTCGGCCAGGTCGATGAACTCCGCCGGCGTCACGAGACCGCGGTCGGGATGCTCCCAGCGCGCCAAGGCCTCGAAGCCGGTGATGCGACCGGTTTGAAGGACGACGACGGGCTGGTAGTCGACGCGGAACTCGCTGCGCTGCAGGGCCCGGTGGAGGTCGTTGCCGGTACGCAGGCGGCGGACGACGGACGCCCGCGCCGCCGTGTCGAACCGCTCGACCCGGTTGCGGCCACGCTCCTTGGCCCGGTACATGGCGGCGTCGGCATCCTGCACGAGACTCTCGGCCGTCAGGTCGGGACGGCCGGCGATGACGACGCCGATGCTCGCACTCACGTAGGTGTCGCCGTCGCTGAGCGGGACGGCGTCGGCCACGGCCCGGCGGATCCGGTCGGCTTGCGCCAGCACAGCCGCGTCGCCCGGCGGGTCGACCATCAGCACGGTGAACTCGTCGCCGCCGAACCGGGCCACGGTGTCGGCCGGACGAACGGCCCGCTGGAGGCGTCGGGCGATGACGCGCAACAGCTCGTCGCCGGCGGCGTGGCCGAGGCTGTCGTTCACGACTTTGAAGCGGTCGAGGTCGAGCAGCATCAGCGCCACCCGCTCGCCGTCGCCGCCGATGCGGGCGAGGGCGCGCGACAGCCGATCCATGAACTGGGCCCGGTTGCTCAGACCGGTGAGCTCGTCGTGGCGGGCCGAGTACTCCAGCCGTTCGGCGATGGCCTTGCGCTGGGTGATGTCCTCGACCTGACCGATGATGAGCTGTGAGCCGTCCGCCTGAGATAGGTACGAGAACTACAAGGCGGCCCACAAGATGCGCCCGTCGGCGCGGATGTACCGCTTCTCGAGCTGGTAGTTGCTACCCGGGTCGCGCCGCATCTGCGCCGCGGCCAGCTCGTTGAGGCTCCAGTCGTCAGGGTGGGTGAGCTCCTGGACGTTGCGCCCGAGGAGCTGTTCGGTGGTGTAACCGAGCATGCGGGTGAAGGCCCCGTTCACCTCCACCAGCGTCCCGTCCACCTTGACCAGCACCATCCCGATCGGGGCGTGCTCGAACGCGGCGCGGAACCGCTCCTGGGCGTTGGTGAGAGCGGCGTCGGCCTCGAGGCGCTCGGTGACCTCGCGGATGCTGGCCACGACACCGCCGACGGCGGTCTCGGCCAGCAGGTTGCTGGTGTCGCACTCCACCCACAGGGTGGAGCCGTCGCGGCGGCGGAGCCGCATGGTGAGGGTGCCCAGGGAGGCGTCGCGCCGGAGCACGTCGGCGAAGGCGTCGAGGACGCGCTCTCTGTCGTCGGGGTGGACGATCCCGAGCCCGTAGTGACCGACCAGATCGGCGGGGCCGAGGCCCAGCATCGTGCCGAGGCGGTGATTGGCGAACTTCACGCGGCCGTCCCCGCTCAGGATGAGCACGCCTTCGGACAGGTCGTCGACGACGAGCCGGAAGCGCTCCTCGCTGCGGGCCAGGTCGTCGAGGCGGCTGTAGATCGAGCGCTGCAGCACGGAGTTCTCGGCGTAGGCGGTGAGCTGGTTGGCGAGGATGGCGGTGCCGATGCACGCGATCAGGACGCTGCGGACGCCGTAGCTCGTGGTGGTGCCGTCGACCAGCTCGTAGATGCCGACGCCAAGGGCGGCCAGCGTCGGTCCGTAGCCGAGCAGCGAGCGCGCCGCCAGCTCCTGGCGCGTCGGCGTGGCGTCGATGCTGTCGGGACGGAGGGCGGCCACAGTGATGAGGGCCAGGCCGAGGATCCAGAGCAGGTCGCCGAGGGTTCCGGTGTGGAACGTCCCCTGGCTCTGGTCGAGGCTGTAGATGTTGTCGCCGATGGCGAGCGCCACCGCGCCGAGGGCGGCGATCTCGAGGGCGCGGTTGCGGCGGTTGAGGACGGCGACGAGGGCCATCGTCACGATGGCGATGTCGCCGACCGGGTAGGCGATCAGCAGCGCCCGATCGAGGCCGGTCACCATGTCGTCTTCGATCACATGGGCGAGGGACATCTCCCAGAACACGAAGGCGAGCGACGAGGCGATCACCAGCGCCTCGGTGAGGCGGTGCAGCCACCGGACGCGGGGCCGGAGGTTGGCGTCGAAGCCCAGGGCCAGGAAGCCGGCGAACATGAACGGCAGCGAGGCGAGGAAGCCGATGTCGGCCAGCGATCGCAGGGGCGCCATCCGGTCGTCGACGAGCTCGTACCACGTCCAGACGACCTGGCCGGCCAGCCAGGCCAGGCAGGCGAACGACAAGAGGAACCAGCCGCGCCGGCCGGCGTGACCGCGCCAGGCCGCCGCCGCAGCGGCGCACGCCGCGACCACGCACTCGGCGATGTCGGTGATGGCCGTGGCCGAGTGGCCCTCGCCGCCGATGAGCACCGGCCACACGGCGAAGGCGGCGACGGCGACGGCGAGGACAGCGGCGGCCCAGTGGTAGGTGCGCCAGCCGTCGGGTGTCCGGACGGGCCGCACGGCGCTGGTGATCATCGACAGGGACGTGTCAGCCACCAGCTACTGCCCCCGCGACCGCAGCCATCTTCGCCACCCTATCGATGACACGACGTTCCTTTCCGGGCGGTTCGGCCGCCATCGGTCCGCAACGCGGGACCGCCACCGGGGCGGACCCGGTGGCGGCGATTCCCGCACGATGATGGGCTGACAGCCCGATCGGGTCAGGTCGGGCCGTACCACCCGACGACGTCGACGAGGACGTCGGTGGTGCCACCCGGGCTGAAGTTGAAGATGCTGACGTTGCCGCCGCCCAGCTTGGACATCACCAAGTTGGGTACGCCTGGCTCACCGCCGGCAAAGTTGAGGCTCGAGGTACCGGGCCTCGTTTCGCCGGTGGGAAACACCGTGAGGAAACCTGGGACCTTCGTGTTGGTGGCCGTGACGTTGGCAACGACACCACCGGCGTCGGCAGGAACAGCCGACTGTCCGGGAATCGACACGCCGATGATCGGTTGAGTGACGGTGCCCCCGTCGGCCAGCGTCTTGTTGGCGACTTCTGGCCGGGTGTCGAGGAACCGCACTGGCGACATGGCGTGGAAGAGTCCGCCACCCGGCACCGTGACGCCCTGGGCGGTGTAGTAGCCGACCACGTCAGCGAGGACGTCGGTAGTGCCGTCGAAGTTGTAGATCGACACCTTTCCGCCCGCCCCCAGCGGCACCACGGCGAGGTTCGGCACTGACTGTCCGGCGACGAAGTTCAAGCTCGACGTCGTCTGGCGTGCCCCACCGGTCGGCCAGGCCGTGAGGAATCCGGCCGCCGTGGTGTTCGTACCCGTGAGATTCATCACTACAGCTGCCACGCCGGTCGGAGGCACGCCGCCGGCTCCGGCGACCTGCAGATCGAGTGACTCGTTGGGGCCGAGCGGCGCTGTGGGCGCACCGACGCCGGACCTGGTGTCGAGGATCCGAGCCGGGCTGAGCGGCACGAACTGGCCACCCTCGCCCGCACTGGTACTGAGCGCCGTGGTCGCCGTTCCGCTCGGGAAGTAACCGACGACGTCGAAGAGCACGTGAGTGTTGCCGGCGAAGTTCAAGATGCTCACTTGACCGCCGGCACCGACCTTGGCCGTGACGAGGTTCGCTATCGCCTGACCAGCCACGAAGTTCAGGTTCGACGCCAGCGGCGGCGTCTGTCCCGTCGGGAAGATCGTGACAAAGCCATCAGCCGTCGGTTGGTCCACCGTGACGTTCATCACGACTGCAGCCGCGTCGGCCGGAACGTTCTTCACCCCAGCGACTTGAACGGGGCGAACAACACCGGGCCCGATCGGACCACCGCTCAGGCGAGTGTCGAGGATCCGCGTCGGCTCGAGCGCCTTGTACGGCAGACCAGCACCGGTCACCGGCGGCGGCGGCGGCGTGTACGGCGTGCCGTACTTGATCGAAACGTCAGACACGGCGTGTCGTTGCGGAAACTCCCCGGTACCGGCGGTGAAGCCCATGATGACCACATCCGGCAGGTCCACCTCGGTAGCCGGCTGCTCGACGCCATCGACGGTCAACCGAGCCACCCACGTACCGGCTGCGCCGGTCTTCGGGTCGAGCTTGAGCGAGACCGGAACACCGGTCGTCCGGCCGTAGAAGGGTCCGCCGGGCATGTCGAGCGGTCCGTTGCCGTACCAACGGCCGCTGCGGACGTGCGGCTCGATGGCGCCGCCCCACGCTGCACCCTTGAGGAGGCCGAACTTGCTGACGTCGAAGTTCGTGCACCCGCCGACATTCGTCTCATCGGCTGAGGTGATCAGAGCCACAGCGAGGTTCTTATGGCCATCTGCGTTGTCTCCGTTGCCATCGAAGCCGCCGAATCCGAGTCCATTACCGCCCGCCCCATACTCGGTCGCTTGCGGATGCGCCTGATCGGCCGGAGTCGGATCGAACGGTACGGGGGCCGGGTGGTTGTTGCCTATGAAGTTCGGCTCACCCGCGCGGATCTCGCTCTCAATCAGGGCGAATGTCACGCCATCGTCGTGCGGGAAGTACGGGATACAGGCGGGAACCTGCGTAGCCCCGTCGGCATAGGCGGTGAACGACACCTCGATTGACTGGCCCGCGATCGAGATGGGTCGGTTCCACCAATCGGCGTTTGCCAGGTTTGGCGTCGGTTGGTTCAGGATGAGCTTGTTCCCGCTGATCGCCGGGTAGGCGCCGTGGGTATTGCTGCCGTCATCGACAACCGTGGTCGCACGCCAGCAGTCCGTGGCCAGCGGCACGACATCCCCGTCTGACGGATTCGGGTCACAAGCCTTCGAGATGTCCGTCGCGCTTGGCAGCGTCGTGCCCGGAGGCTGGACGTCGGCGTGGGCGATGCCCGCCGGCAGCACTGCTGCGATGGTTCCTACGAGGGCAGCCGAGGCGGCCGCCACTCCGAGTTTGCGCACGATGGCGCACCCCCTGTGGTTCGGGAATCGAATGGGACCAGCCGAGGATCATGCGCCGTTCATGTGGCAGCAATGGGTCGTTGGTCCCGTTTCCGCCGATCGGCCTCACTGAATGCGTCATTCCGCCTACGCTCCGTGCCTAGGTGGTTGCCGTGGAACCGCTCCCATGCTGAGCGCCGGGCTCGCCCCCGGTTCCGGTCACGAATTCGTGCGAAAACCGCTCGATGGGGTGACCAGTACTGGTGTCGCAACTGCTGCCGGCAACCGAGGCGTCCTATGTACCGCAGCGGTACATGGGGCGTCGCGGTTCGGTCTCGATCGCCGGGCGTCTCCGGCGTGGGCGGCCGAGCCGCCATGATGAGGCCATGTCCACGACCGCCGTCGCCGACGTGCCTCTGGCCGAGATCGACTTGTCCGACGTCGAGTTCTGGCTGCAGCCCGAGGAGTACCGCGAGGGCGCCTTTCGCACGCTGCGGCGTGAGGCGCCCGTCATGTTCTTCGCCGAGCGGGAGTTCCCGCCGCTGCCGGCGGGGCCCGGCTACTGGTCCCTCGCCCGGTACGACGACATCTGGGCGGCGAGCCGCAACCCGCAGCTGTTCGTCTCCGGGCGGGGCATCAACATCCCCGACATGCCCGTCGAGATCGCCGAGTTCTTCGGCTCGATGATCAGCATCGACGACCCCAAGCACGCCCGGCTCCGCAACCTCGTCCAGGCCGGCTTCACGCCCAAGATGGTGGCCAGGGTCGAGGGGTATGTCCGGGCCAAGGCGGCCGCCATCGTCGACGGCCTCCTCGAGCGCTATCCATCAGGCGAGTGCGACTTCGTGGAAGAGGTGGCCGCGCCGCTGCCGCTCCAGATCATCTGCGAGATGATGGGCATCCCGGCCGAGGACGAGAAGCAGATCTTCGCCTGGACCAACGTGATCCTCGGCGCCGGCGACCCCGACTACGGCGGCACCTTCGAACACCTCACCGCCGTCAGCCTCGAGATGTTCAACTACGCCCAGGCGCTCGGCCAGGCCCGGCTGGACGAACCGGGCGACGACATCACCACCGCCCTCATGCACGCCGAGGTGGACGGCCAGCGCCTCACCACGCAGGAGTTCGGCTCTTTCTTCATCCTCCTCGTGGTGGCCGGCAACGAGACGACCCGCAACGCCATCTCGTGGGGCGTGAAGATGCTCACCGAGCACCCCGACCAACGCCGGCTCTGGTGGGACGACTTCGCCGGCGTGGCGCCGACGGCGATCGAGGAGATCGTGCGCTGGGCCACACCCGTCATCCACTTCCGCCGCACGGCCGTCGCCGACACCGAGATCGGCGGGCACCAGATCGCGGCCGGCGACAAGGTCGTCTACTGGTACAACTCGGCCAACCGCGACGAGACGAAGTTCGACGACCCGTACCGCTTCGACCTGCGCCGCAGCCCCAACCCGCACGTGTCCTACGGTGCCGGCGGTCCCCACTTCTGCCTCGGCGCCAACCTGGCCCGGCGGGAGATCACGGTGATGTTCGAGGAGATCGCCCGGCGCCTACCCGATCTGCACGTCACCGGCCCGCCCGCCCTTCTCGAGTCGAATTTCATCCACGGCATCAAGCGGATGCCGTGCGCCTGGACGACGGCCCGAGCCTGACGTCCCCAACTCGAGCGACAGCACGATGGCCGCGATCTATAACCGCGAATCGCTCGAGTTCGGCCGGGTGGCGTTCTTCTGCGACGCCGTCTACGCCATCTCGCTGACGCTGCTGATCACCAGCCTCGACGTGCCGGAGATCGTCCACCGGACGGATGCCAGCGACCTGTGGTCGGCCCTCGGCGACGTACAGGGTCGCATCATCACGTTCTTCGTGAGCTTCATCGTGATCGCCAGCTTCTGGCTGGCGCATCACCACTTCGTGAGCCGTCTCGGCACCATCAACCGCTCCTTGATGATGGCCACCATGGCCTACCTGGCGTTCGTCGCCTTCCTGCCGTTTCCCTCGGCGGTCCTGGGCGCCTACAACGACAATCCGGTGGGCGTCTCGTTCTACGCCGTGTCCCTCGCCTTCGTGAGCGGCATGGAAGGTGTGCTGCTGTGGGTCGCCTGGCGGGGCGCACTGCTGATCCGGGAGATGAGCCCGGCCGCCTTCCGCTGGTCGATGGTGGCGACGCTCGTCCCTGTCGCCATGTTCCTCATTTCGATACCGATCGCGTTCGCCTCGCCGACACTCGGCATCGTGACCTGGTTCGTCACCTTCCCGGTCGAGACGCTCGTCGACCGCTTCCGCCCGGCCGACGTCGTCGACTGACGCTCCCGTCCCGACGTCGGCGAACCGATCGTGCCAACATGAACGCCATGCTTCGGTTTCACCGGGTCGTGGCGCGGGCGGGAATGGTTGTCGCCCTCGGCCTGGCCTCTACTGCGATTCCCGCCACGTCGGCGCCGGCGGCGCCACTGACGGCGGCGCCGGCACCGGCGAAAGCCTCGGTCTTCACCCCGGTGCCTCCCACCCGGCTGGTCGACACCCGCAAGGCGCTGGGCGCCACCACTCCGGGCGACGGCGGCACTATCACCGTGCCGATCGCCGGGCAGGCCGGGATCCCCGGCGACGCCACTGCCGTCGTCCTCAACGTCACCGCCACGGAGACGACGGCGGCCGGCTTCGTCACCGCCTACCCGGCCGGGCAGCCCCTTCCCCTCGCCTCCAACCTCAACCCGGAGCGGGCCAAACAGAATCTCCCCAACCTGGTGACGGTGCCGATCGGCGTCAACGGGCAGGTGTCGATCTACACCTTCACGCGAGCCGACATCGTCGTCGACACCTTCGGCTACTACACGCCCGCCCAGTCGGCCCGGGCCGGTCGATACGTGGCAGTCGGACCGGTCCGTGCCTATGACTCCCGCGACGTCCGCGGCCCCCTCGGCGCCGGCGAGACCGTGCGGGTGCCGTTGCGCAAGTTCATCGGCGCCGACGCCTCGGCTGTCGTCCTCAACGTCACGGCCACCGAGGCCACCAACGACGGCTTCTACACCGTCTTCGCCGCCGGCGCCGCCCGCCCGGAGACGTCGAACCTCAATGTCGTCAGGGGCGGCACGGTCCCGAACCAGGTCATCGTGCCGGTGAGCCCGGACGGCATCGACATCTACTCCTACGCCGGCGGCCACGTCGTGGTCGACGTGTTCGGCTGGTTCACCGGGCCGTCGGCACCCCAGTCGAGCGACGGCCTCTTCGTGCCGGTGACGCCCACCCGCCTGCTCGACACCCGCACGAACGACAACGCCCTCGGTCCGAAGCAGCGACTGTATGCCGGTTGGACCATCGAGATGCCGGTGATCGGGCGGGTCGGTATCCCCGTCGGTGTGAGCGCCATGGTCGCCAACACGACGATCGTCAACACGCGAGCGCCCGGCTTCACCACCGTCTACCCGGCCGGTCAGCCGCGCCAGCTCACGTCGAACCTGAACGCCACGGCGTCGGCCCAGCTGATCGCCAACCACACGACCGTGCCGGTGTCGGTGCGCGGCGTCGCCTTCTACTCGCAGGTCGGCAGCCACATCGTGGTCGACATCACCGGCTGGTACACGGGCACGCCGCTGCCCGCACCGCTCGGTGTGCCGGCCAATCCGGCCCCGGGCCTGCCGCCGCCGCCGACCCGTCTGGTGGTGCCGCGCCTCGGTCTCGACACGGGCCTGGTGTGGGCGTTGAGCCTGGACGACCTCATCAACGACCCTGGCTGGCTGCCCGGCAGCGGCCTCACGGGCACGCCCGGCAACATGGTGATCGCCGGTCACCGCGTGTCGCACACCCGCCCGTTCCGCTTCATCGACGCCATGCAGCCCGGCGACGAGTTCTACGTGTATGCCGACGGCAAGTACACGTACCAGGTCGTCGGCTCTGTCGTCGTGAGCGGCGACGACTACAACGCCATCGTGGCGTCGACGCCCGATCCGACGGTCACGCTCTACGCCTGCCATCCGCCCGGCTCGATCGCCCAACGGTGGCTGGTGAAGGCGGGCTACCTCGGCGACTACTGACGTCGCGTTGTCGTACCTCGTCGTCCAGATCAGCGACTTTCACATCGTCGAGTCCGGCCAGCGCCTCGTCGGCGCCGTCGACACCGCCGGCTTCCTCCGCGCCGCCGTCGACCACCTGAACGCCCTGGTTCCGGCCCCCGACGTGGTGCTCGCCACCGGCGATCTCGTGAACGACGGCACGGTGGCGCAGTACGAGCACCTCCGCCAGCTCCTCGCCCCGCTGCAGCCGCCGGTACGGCTCGTTCCCGGCAACCACGACGAGCGGGCGGCGATGCGCGCCGTGTTTCCCGACCACGCCGAGCTCGGGACCGATGGCTATGTCCAGTACACGGTGGACGGGCCGGCGCGAGTGGTCGTCGTCGACAGCTCCCGCTTCCCGGAGCCCGGTGGGCGCCTCGACCCCGACCAGCTGGCGTGGCTCGACGTCGAGTTGGCGGACGCGCCGACGACGCCCACCATCGTCGCCCTGCACCACCCACCGTTCGTCACCGGCATCGGCCACATGGACGCCATGGGCCTCGACCCGTCCGCCGCCGACGGCCTGGCCGAGGTGATCGAACGCCATCCCCAGGTCGAGCGCATCCAGTGCGGTCACCTCCACCGGGCGATCACGACCCGCTGGCACGGCACCGTGGCCGCGACGGCTCCGGGCGTCGCCCATGCCGTCGCCCTCGACGTCGTCGACGGGCCAGCGGCGTGGAACCGGGAGCCACCGGCGTGTACATGGCACTGGTGGACGCCCGCCACCGGGCTGGTGACCCACGTCCAGGCCATCGGCCGGTACCCGGCGACGCGCTACCCGGGCTGAGCGGCCCGCGACCGGGCCAGATGAGCCTCGATGCGGCTCGTCCAGTCGACACCCTCGGTGGAGCCACCGGCGGCGTGGATGCGCCGGCGCTCGTCGGCCAGGCGCAGGGCCACCTCGGCGAACTCCGGTCCGACGGCGTCCTCGAGCTCGCGGCGCAGCCACGATGCCAGCGCCGGGCTGGCGCCGCCGGTTGACACGGCGACCGTGACCGGCCCCCGCCGCACCAGGGCCGGGACGAGGAACGAGCAGTGCTGCGGATCGTCTGCGGCGTTGCACCACACGCCGGCCGCCTCGGCGTCGTCGAAGACGACCCCGTTCACGGTGGGGCCGGCATCGGTGACGACCAGCCAGTAGCCGGCGGCGTCCCCGCGCCGGTAGTCGCTGGCGTCGCGGCGACTGACGACGGCACCGGCGTCGGCCAGCCTGGTGGCCCGCCGCTCGGCGGCCGGCCCGGTCCCGACCACGAGCACGAGACGGCCGGCCACGTCGAGGCTGACGGGGACGTGCATCAGTCGGCCTCGGCCCCGCGCCGGCGGCGCGGTGGCGCCACCCAGACCGGCGCGTCGCTGGGAACGGTGCGGTGGGCGAAGTCGCCGAAGCCCTCGCCCGGCCGGGCTTCGACGCGGTATTGCTCGACGAGCGGCGACAGCAGCTTCGGGATCTCGTCCAGGGTGGCGCCGATGGCGATGCGGCGGTTGAGGCGCTGGCCGCCGACCGCGCCGCCGACGTACAGGTCGTAGGTCGACTTGGTGCGGCCCACGACGCCGATCTCCGACGTGTAGGGCCGGGCGCACCCGTTGGGACAACCGGTGACGTTGACGCGCAGCGGCAGGTCGCCGAGGTCGACGGCGTCGAGCACGCCGAGGATGTCGTCGACGATGCGCGGCAGCACCCGCTCGGCCTCGCCCAGCGCCTGCCCGCACGTCGGCAGGGCCGGGCAGGCCATGGCGTGGCGTTCGACGGGGCGGAGGTCGTCGGCGGCGGCGACGCCGTGGGCGGCGAGGACGGTGTCGACCTGGGCCCGGTCGTCGGGCGAGAAGCCCGTCAGCAGGACGTCCTGGCGGGCGGTGAGGCGCAGCTCGGGCCGCCACGCCTCGACGATCCGGCGGAGGGCGACACGCAGCTCGCCACGAACCCGGCCGCTCGGCACGGGCACGCCCAGCACCCACCGGCCGTCGGCGTCCTGCCACCAGCCGAGGTGGTCGGCGCTGTCGAGCCAGGCCGGCAGCTCGACCGGGTCGGCGAGACGATGGCCGACCCGAGTCTCCACTTCACCGCGGAACCAGTCGAGGCCGCGCTCGTCGACGACGTACTTCAGCCGGGCCCGGTGGCGGTCGTCGCGGTTGCCGAAGTCGCGGTGGATGGTGACGACGGCCTCCACCACCCCGGCCAAGTCCGCCTCCGTGGTCCACACGAGCGGCGACGCCAGGCGCGGATAGGTGTCGTCCTCGCGGGCGTGGCTCTGGCCGAGCCCGCCGCCGACGAGCACCACGTAGCCGGCCGCACCGTCCCGGTCGGCGGGCACGATGCCGACGTCGTTGGTGTAGACGTCGATGCAGTTGTCGCCGGGGAAGGCGAACCCGATCTTGAACTTGCGGGGCAGGTAGGCGTCGCCGTAGATCGGCTCGACCTCGTCGAGGACGCCGTCAGGCACCTCGGCGGTGACGGCTTTCTCCCCGTCGACCCACAGCTCGTAGTAGGCCGCGCCCTGCGGCTTGAAGCGCGCTGACAGCGCCCGGGCCGCCGCCAGCACGGCGGCCTGGTCGCGGCCGGGTAGGTGGGCGGGGCAGCACATCACGTTGCGCACCACGTCGCCGCACGCCGCCAGCGTCGTGACGAGGTGCTGGTTCAGCGTGCTGATCAGCGGGCGCAGGTCGCCCTTGTGCACGAAGTGGAACTGGAGGTCCTGGCGGGTCGTGATGCGCAGCGTGCCGTCGGCCACCTCGTCGGCGAGGGCGTCGGCGGCGAGCCACTGGTCGGCGCTCAGCACGCCGCCGGGGAGGCTGGTGCGCACCATGCACGAGTAGGCCAGCGGCTGCCGCTGGGACGTCAGCGCTCGCCGCCGGTCGCGATCGTCCTGCTGGTAGGTGCCGTGGAACTTCAGCAGGGTGGTGGCGTCGGCCGTGAACTCGTGCGAGTCGGAGACCAGCTCGGCGGCCAGCGTGCCGCGGAGATGGTGGCTCGCGGTCTTGACGCCCTCGACGGCCGATCCCACCCCTCGAAACTACCAAATGTCGATCAACTTCCTCAACATTCCGGCGGTCAGAAGGCGCAGAGGTCGGTGAGGGCGGCGTGGATGTCGTCGACCTGGGGCAGGATGGCGTCCTCGAGGGTGGGCTCGTAGGCGACGTGGGTGTCGCGGGCGCCGACCCGGCGGACCGGCGCGTCGAGGTCGGTGAAGCAGTGCTCGGCCGCCCACGCCGCCACCTCGGCGCCGAACCCGGCGGTGAGGATGTCCTCGTGCACGACCAGCAGGCGGTGGGTGCGGGCCACGCTCTCGCAGACGATGTCTCGGTCCCACGGGGAGATGGTGCGCAAGTCGATGACGTCGACCTCCAAGCCGTCCGACTCGGCGGCTCGGCCCGCCGCCTGGAGCGACTTCTCGACGGTGGCACCCCACGAGACGATCGTGCAGTCGTCGCCGGAGCGGCGGACGTCGCCGACGCCGAAGGGGATCACGTAGTCGGCGGGCGGGAACGGGTCGACGGTGTAGGGCTGGCGCAGCAGGTGCTTGTGCTCGAGGAACATCACGGGGTCCTCGCACCGGAAGGCGTAGCGCAGGAGACCGGCGGCGTCGCGGGCGCGCGACGGGAAGGCGATCAGCAGCCCGGGCACGTGGGCGAAGATCGACTCGCCGCACTGGCTGTGCCAGATGGCGCCGCCGGTGAGGTAGCCGCCGATCGGCACGCGCATCACCATCGGACACGAGAACGAGCTGTTCGACCGCCACCGGATGGTGGCCGCCTCCGTCTTGATCTGCGTCATGGCCGGCCAGATGTAGTCGAAGAACTGGATCTCGGGCGCCGGCCGGAGACCGCGCAGACCCTGCCCGACGGCCCGGCCCACGATGTTGGCCTCCGACAATGGCGTGTTGAAGCAGCGGGCCTGGCCAAAGGCGCGCTGCAGGCCGTGGGTGGTGCCGAACACGCCACCCTTGCCCTCGACATTGGCGAGCACCGCCTCACGGGCATCGGCGACGTCCTCGCCGAAGACGCGGATGCGCTCGTCGGCCGCCATCGCTTCGTGCAGCGTGCGGCGCAGCGCCTCCCCCATCGGCACGGGAGCGCCGCCCTCGTAGTCGGCGGGTGGCACGGGCGCGGAGGGCAGCACGTAGACGTGCTCGGCCACCGTGGCCGGATCGGGCCGGCGGGCCGCCAGCGCCTCGGCGGCCGCTTTGGCGACGATCTCCTTGGCCGCCGCCCGCAGGTCGGCCGCCTGCTCGGCCGTGACGACGCCGCCGTCGACCAGGGTCGCTTCCATGCGGTCGATCGGGTCACGGGCCTGCTCCTCGGCCAGCTCCTCGGCCGAGCGGTACTTGCTCTGGGTGTCGGCGGCCGAGTGCGAGTAGGGCCGCACGACATCGGCGTGGATGAGGGCGGGCCCCACGCCGGCGCGTATCCGCTCGATGATGCCTCGCGCCTGCTGACGCACGCCGAAGTAGTCGGTGCCGTCCATGCGGTGGGCCTCGAGGCCGCGGAAGCCGGCCACGAGCTCGGCCACCGGCGCCGGGTGCTGGTCGAGAGCCGGCACGGAGATGGCGAAGCCGTTGTCGGGCACCACGTAGAGGACGGGCAGGTGCAGGTTGCAGGCGGTGTTCAGGCTCTCCCAGAACTCACCCTCGCTGCACGCGCCCTCGCCGAGCGACACATAGGTGAGCTCGTCGCCGTAGGCGACGCAGCCTTCGAGCTGCGGCCGGCGCACGATGTAGCGCGCCGCCTCGGCGCACCCGATGGCGGGGATGCACTGGCTCCCCGTGGCGCTCGACTGGGTCACGAGGTTGATCTCACGCTTGCCCCAGTGCGACGGCATCTGACGGCCACCGGACGACGGGTCCTCCACGGATCCCACCGCCTGCATGAGGATCTCCGTTGGTGTGACGCCGAGCCCGAGGGCGAGCGCCTGGTCGCGGTAGTACGGGAAGAACCAGTCATAGCCCGGCCGCAGCAGCCTGGCCAGCGCCAGACCGATCGCTTCGTGGCCGGCCCCGGAGATCTGGAAGAACACCCGGCTCTGCTTCTGCATGTTGATCTCGCGGTCGTCGATGGCCCGTGAGACGCACGCCATCCGGAAGTCGTCGATGAGCTCGCTCACCGGGAAGCCCTGGAACGTGTCGGGCATCAGACCTCCTGTGACCAGTCGCGCGTCTCGAGGATGTCCCGCACGCGGGCGAGGAACGCGGCGGCATAGGCGCCGTCGAAGGCGCGGTGATCGAACGACAGCGAGAGGTTCCCTATCGGGTGCACGCCGATGGTCCACTCGCCACTGGCGGCGCGCAGCGCCACCGGACGCATCTTCACGCCGTCGGTGGACAGGATGGCGACCTGCGGCTGATTGATCACGGGCGCGGTGACGAGCGTGCCGTACGAACCGACGTTGGTGATCGTGAACGTGCCTCCCGCCAAATCGTCGGCAGTGAGACGCTTGGCCCGGGCCTTGCCGGCCTGGTCGGCGATCTCGTCGGCCAGGGCGTGGAGCCGCTTGGCGTCGGCGTCCTTCACGACGGGCACGACGAGCGCCTGGAACTCGACGTCGACGGCCACGCCGAGGTGGATGTGCGGGTGCACCAGCAGGGTGTCCTCGCCGACTGAGGCGTTCACGTGGGGAAACTCGGCGATGGCATCGACGACGGCTCGCGCCACGAAGGGAAGGAACGACAGGCCGACCGCCCGACGCACGCCGTCGACTCCGTGGTAGTCGACCTCGGTGGCCACCAGAGTGTGGGCCGACGTCGCCAGCGAGCGCACCATGTGCTCGGCCGTGTTCCGCCGGGCCCGAGTGAACTCGATCACCTCGTCGCCGGGGGCCGGCTCGCTCGGCGGATAGGCGAAGGCCGCCGCTGCCGGTGCCGGCGCCGTCGACGGCGGAGCGGCCGCGGCGGGAGTGGCCCGCCGGTTCGCCGCCGTCGCCAGCACATCGGCCCGGGTGATGCGCCCGTCGCGGCCGGTGCCGACGACGTCGGTCGGGGTGAGACCGTGCTCGGACAGCAAGGCCCGCACCACCGGCGACAGGAACCCGTTATGCGACCCGCGCGCCGCGAACTTGGACGTCTCGGTGCCCTTTGGGGCACCCACACGTCCAATTTCCAAGCGCACCGGGGCGACGGGCGCCGACGGGACTGGCGCCGGCGCGGGCGTCTCGGCCACGGGCTCCTCGGCATCGGCCGCGATCACCGCGAGCGGCGTGCCGATCGGGACCGTCTCTCCCTCGGCCACGAGGATCTCGCGCAGCACGCCGGCGTACGCCGACGGCACCTCGGTGTCGACCTTGTCGGTGGAGACTTCGAAGAGCGCGTCGTCGACGGCCACAGCATCGCCCGGCTCCTTCAGCCACCGGATGATGGTTCCCTCGGTGACGGTCTCGCCGAGCTGCGGCATCGTGACGCGCTCCACGTCGTCCAGACTAGGAGTTGCGCTGCCGCGTCCGGCCGCTTCGGTGTCAGGCCTTCTTCTTGGCGGCCGCGCCGTTGGACGGGGTGCGCAGCACGCCCTTGGCCAAGGCGTCGTCGAGGTACGCCTCGGCCTCCTCGTTCGATACGTGGAGGGCGGGGGCGATCTCCGACACCAGGTTGATGCGGGCCCGCTCGTACATCGTGCGCTCGGCGGCCGACAGTGCGGCGTCGCGGTTGCGGGCGGCCAGGTTGCGCACAACTTCGGCGACTTGGTACACGTCGCCGGACTTGAGCTTCTCCTGGTGGTTCTTGAAGCGCCGCGACCAGTTCGACGGCACGCGGGGATCGGGCTTGGCCAGGACGGCCACCAGGTCGTCGAGCTCCTCGGCGCCGACGGGCGGCCGCACCCCGACCTCCTCGGCCTTGTCGACCGGCACGGACAGCTTCATCTCGCCGATCACCGACCGCAGGATCAGGTAGTCGCGCTTCTCACCGAAGGCCGTCTTCTTCTCGACACCTTCGACGATGCACGCGCCGTGCTGGGGGTAGATGACCGTGTCGCCGCGCTTGAACTTCAACGCCGTCCTCGCTCTCCATGGGGCCGACTCAGGATAGAGGATGAAGGCCCGCTTCAGACCTCGCCGAGGGCGCCCGCGTGGCGGCGTCGGCCACGGTTTCCTCGGCCCAGTGGCAGGCCACCCGGTGGCCGCGCTCCAACTTTCGCAATGCCCGCACCTCGTCCGGGCACCGCTCCGCCCGGTGAACGGGCAGCGCGTGTGGAAGGCGCAACCCGACGGCGGTGTCGCCGGCGACGGAATGTCGCCCGTGAGAACGATGCGCGCGCGATTGGCTGAAACGACAGGGTCGGGACGGGAGCGGCCGAGAGCAACGCCCGCGTGTAAGGGTGCAGCGGCCGGCTGAACACGTCGTCGCGGCTGCCGATCTCGACGATGCGACCCAGGTACATGACCGCCACCCGTTCGCAGAGGTGCTCGACCACGGCGAGGTTGTGGGCGACGAACAGCACCGTCAGGTGCAGACGGCGTTGGAGGTCGCGCAGCAGATTGAGGAGGCCTCCTCGACGATCTGGCCGGCACACATGACGGCGACGCCCTCTGGTTTCACGCTCGTTCAAGAACCCCTGAGGTTCTCAAACTGGCGTGGAACCCTGGGGGCTGGGTCACACGAGGAAGTTCGTGAACTGCCAGACGTCATCGCGGTCGAAGGCCCGACCGTTGTACGCGTCGAAGTGGCCGGGCCGGGTGCGCATCGGATCCCAGTCGACGGGGCCCGACCAGCACGTGCCGAGGTACGGGTAGGCGACGTCCATCACGGTCCGCCACGGCAGCTCGTCGGGCACGCGCAGCCCCTCGTTCGGCGCCCCGATCATCCATTTGACGGCGCCGAGAACGGACGCCGCCACCTGCAACGTGGTGGCGTTCTGGTGAGGTACCAGGGCCCGCGTCTCGTCGATGGACAGGAGGCTGCCGGTCCACCACGCCGTGTACGGGTGGGCCATGACCAGGACGCCCAGCTGGTCCTGCCCGGACACGATCTCGTCGGTCATGATGCGCTGGCGGGCCTGGAGGTCGAACTGTCGCATCTCGAGCTCGAGCATCGACAGCACGGCCACGTCGGCCGGGCAGTAGGCGTAGTGCACTGTCGGGCGGTAGATGGGACGGTCGCCGTCCCACACGGTGAGGTGGTCGCAGATGGTGACCGCCTCGCCGTGGCGGATCACCATGCCGACGATCTCGCCGTACGGCACCCATGACCGCACCCACGTCTTGCACGCCATCTGCGCCAGGCAGATCTGGTTCCCCGGCCCGTAGCCGGCGTGCTGGAAGGCGAGGGGCGGCAGGCGCTTCTCGTGAGTGCCCCAACCCATCTCGGCCGGGGCGATGCCTTCCTCGTAGAAGCCCTCGATCGACCACGTGTTGACGAACTCGTCGACCTCTTTGGGGCGATCGGTGATCTGTGTGTCGCGCTCGGAGATGTGGATCACCTTCACCCCGAGCCGGTGGGCCAAGTCTGCATAGCGGCGCTCGGCCAGGGCCGCCTCGACGGCGGCGGTGGCGCCCCCGGTGCGCCCGCCCCTGAGAGCCAGCGTGGCGATCTCCTCGAGCGCCTGCTTGGTGAAGTGCGAGACGAGGCCCGGGTTGGCGCCGTGCTCCACCACGGCCGACGGGCCGTTGTTGTCACCCCATCGGGCGATCATCCGGCGCAGAGCCATGTGTCGCACGTACAGCGTCCGATCGCGGGGGTGGGTCGTGGCGGCGTCCTCGTACGGGTCCCACAACTCGGTCGAGGTGTTGACGTAGCGCACGCCGTGAGTGCGGCACCAGTCGACGATGGTGCAGGTGTCGATGTTCCACGCCAGATCGAGGCAGATGTCGCCCGGCCCGAGGCGCCGGGACAGCTCGGCGTCGAGGTTCTCCGGCGTGATCTGGCCGACTTCGTAGCGCACGCCGGCGGCGAGGACATCGGCGACGCGATCGCGGTTGTCGACCATGTCGAACACCGTGATGTTCGGCGTCGGCACGTCGACTTCCTTCAGCAGCAGCGGCAGCGTGCATTGCGACACGGACCCGCAGCCGATGACCAGGATCCGACCCGGCAGTTCCATCGAGGTGGCGGCGCGGCGTCAGGACGTGATGCTGAGGCCGGTGTCGAGATCGAAGAAGTGCATGCGGGCGGTGTCGACGTACAGCTCGAGAGGATCGCCGGCGACGACCCGGGTACGGGGCCCGAAGCGCGCCACGAACGGGGTGCCTTCCGCCTCGAGCACGCCGACCAGCTCGTCAGCACCGGCGTCGGCGGCCAGCTCCTTGGCGTACTCGGTCTCGACCTTGGGGGCGGCAACGGTGAAGTGCACCACGATCTCCGCACCCAGGGCCTCGGTGAGCAACACCGTGGAGTGGAGCCGCTGATCGGCGGGCGCATCCGGCTTCTCGCTGGCGTCGTACAGGTCCTCGGGGCGCATACCGACAGCGACCGAACGGCCGTCGTACTGGCGCAGAGCGGGCCGGGCCGACGCCGCGATCGGGTCGACGTGCAGCCGCTCGTCGCCCACCAGCGCCCACACCGTCCCGTCCGACACCTCGATACGGCCCTCCACCATGTTCATGGGCGGCGACCCGATGAAACCGGCCACGAACAGGTTCACGGGATTGTCGTACAGCGATTGGGGTGCGTCGACCTGTTGGAGGACGCCCTTGCGCATCACCGCCACCCGGTGCCCCATGGTCATGGCCTCGACCTGGTCGTGGGTGACGTAGATCGTGGTGACGCCCATGTCCTGCTGGAGCTTGGCGATCTCCGACCGCATCTGGACCCGCAGCTTGGCGTCGAGATTGGACAGCGGCTCGTCCATCAGGAAGGCCTTCGGGTTGCGCACGATGGCGCGGCCCATGGCGACGCGCTGACGCTGGCCACCGGACAGCTCCTTGGGCCGGCGGTCGAGGAGATCTTCGAGGCCGAGCATCTTGGCGGCGTGCTGCACCTGCTTGCGGATCTCCTCCTTCGGGACCTTGCGCAGCTTGAGGCCGAAGGCGATGTTGTCGGCCACGGTCATATGGGGGTACAGGGCGTAGCTCTGGAAGACCATGGCGATGTCGCGGTCGCGTGACATGACCTCGTTCATGCGGACCCCGCCGATTCGGAGCTCACCTTCGGTGATGTCCTCCAGCCCGGCCACCATCCGCAGCGCCGTCGACTTGCCGCAGCCCGACGGCCCCACCAGCACGAGGAACTCGCCGTCGAGGACGCCGAGGGTGAGGTCGTGGACGGCCGTGACGCCGTTGGGATAGGTCTTGGTGAGGTGGTCGAGCTCGACCTCTGCCATCGCTGCCTCCGAGCACTCGGGACCCGGCCCCCGGTCCGCCGGCTACCCGCCCCAACTCTGCCATAAGCGCTCGCCCCGGAAAGTTTGCCCGTGCGCGGCCGGACGGTCCCGTTTCGGCCGCTCCGCCGCCGAAACCCAGCCGCCGTATCTTCTGCGGCCTCGCCTGTCGGCTCGGCCTGTAAGCGCCGCGTGCTACCGCCCCGACCCCCGCCGAGGGCATCGCGCCGACTACGGTGCGCCGATCAGCTCCGACGTCGTCGACCTGCAACTCGTCGAAGCCGGCGCCGTCGGTCTACCCCTCCCGGCGGCGACGCGCGCCGCCAACCCGTGGCCGCGCCGTGTCCGGCGGCTGCTGGCGGCCTTCGTGATCTTCATGGTGGCCGGCAACCTGCTCGTCGTGGCCACGTCCTTTGCCATGGCGCGCCTGGTCACGGCCACCCCTCCGGCCGCGGTCGTGCCGGGCGTCGACCACCTCGGCGTCGTCGACGGCCGTGTGTGGCGAGGATCCGCCCCCGCGTCGCTGGCCGGCTACCGAGCCCTGGCCGCCGCCGGCGTCACCACCGTCGTCGACCTCCGGTCCGAACCCGGCTCGGCGGCCGAGGACGCCCCGATCACGGCGCTCGGCCTCCAGGTGGTCCACCTGCCGATCCGTGACGGCCAGACCCCGAGCCAGGCCCAGCTCGACCAGTTCCTCGCCGTCGTGGCGGGGGCCAAGGGGACGGTCTTCGTGCACTGTGCCGCCGGCGTGGGCCGGACGGGCAGCATGGTGGCGGCCTACCTCGTGGCTACAGGCCAGGCCAACGGCGTCCAGGCCACCACTCGCAACCTGGCCATGGGACCGCCGTCGCTCGAGCAGATCGCCTTCAGCGTCGGGCTCGACGGGCCCCACATCGGCCCGCCGCCACTGCCGGTCGTGGCCGTGAGCCGGCTGCTCGACGCCCCCCGGCGCATCTGGAGCGTCCTGAACTTCTAGTTGGCGGCTCCGGGCGGCAGGTCCTCGATCGACAGGACGTCGCCGCGGACCCGGTCGATGGTGGCGTCCTTCAGGCAGCCCTCGATGCGCTTGCGACTGTGCTCGCCCAGCTGGGGCGACACGACGGCCGTCGCCGTCCCGCCGGTTCCGACGTCGACGGACACGATCTGGTTCGGGATGGTCTGGGCGCACGCATACCAGAGGGCCCGCGCCGACTGGTCGGGCGGCCGCTCGGCGTCGTAGGTGTCGACGTCGAACACGACCCGCGTCGCGGTGCCGGGCACCAGGTCGTCGGGCCGGTTCTGGGTGCGGTCACCGAGGGCGTCGACGGCGGCCGCGGCCAGCACGGCGAGCAGCAGAACGATGACGCCAGCGCGCATTGGTCACCGCACCTGTGGCCGCTGGAGCAGGTCGAGCGGATCGTCCTCGGCGGCGAGGAAGCCGCCAGGGGGTGGCGCCAGCGCGGCCAGGCTGCGCACCAGCCCGGCGCTGGTGTTGCCGCGCTGGGTGTAGCGGGCGATGCGCTCGACCAGCCACGCCAGCCCACTGATCAGGACGCCGGCGCCCAACAGGATCGGCACGAAGACGTTGAAGTTGTCGGTCTTGACCAGCCAGGCGAACCGGCCCTGGGTCGATGGCGCCGCGTCGAGTTGGGCCCGAATGCGCTCGGCGCGGCTCGACGCCACGTCGGTCTTGCGACGCAGCTCGTCCAGCCGGGCCAGGACGAACAACGTCCCGAGAGCGACTTCGGCGCCCACCATGACGATCCCGGCCACGAGGGCGCGGTTCCACTCCCACCAGAAGAGGTAGGCGAAGAAGTACCACGCCGCGGCAACAAGCGTGACCGACAACAGGAGCACACCGATGCGTCGAGCGATCATTGGGCACCTCCCGTCGCAGCGCCGGCGGGCTCGGCCACCAGGCGCACCGATCCGGTCGAGCCGTCGACTTCGATGACGGCGTCGCGCGCATACTCAGTCGTGGCGCGGGCCCGGCCCACGACCGTCGGTACGCCGTGCTCGCGGGCCAGGATGGCCAGGTGGCTCAGCGCGCTCCCGGTCTCGGCCACGAGCCCGTTCAGCACGGGGATGACGGCGGCCAGGCGAGGGTCGAGGGCGGGCACCACGAGGACGGTGCCCGGTTCGGCCTCGGACGGGTCGAGACGGACCGGCCCCCGGCCGACGCCACCGCCGACCGGCGTGCCGTCGGCGCTGCTCGCGTCGACGACGGCGACTGGAGTGCCATCGGCGGCGAGGCGGAACGCAGCCGGCAGGCCAGCGGTGCGGGCGACGGGCGCCGGCTCCGGCCTGATCGGCTCCTGGCCACGGACCAGCGCTCGCACCTCCTCGAAGCGGAGCTCGCGCACCGCGGCGGCCTCAGGCAGGAGGCCGGTGCGGGCGGCCCGGCGACCCAGCTCTGTGGCCGCCTGTGCCATCAGCTCCTGTACCCAGCGCACCCGCAGCCGCAGGGCTTCCCGCACCACGCCCTCCATGGT